>CANGFK010000191.1 GCA_947452925.1 Chitinophagaceae bacterium
AACTATATGATATTGGTTTACGCCAGAATCTGAATCCATACAATATCACCGTCGCACTCTATAAGGCATATACGTTTGCATTCATTGTGGCAAGTATACCTGCTTATTATGGATTTCATGTGAAGGGTGGATCTTTAGAAATAGGTAGGGCTAGTACCAGCGCGGTAGTAGTCACCTGTATAATGATTTTAATTGCGGATTATACATTGGCTGCATTACTGCTTTAGAAATATCATATCAAAGATTCTTTACCAATATTATATAGCTTGTAAATTAGGCTCTTCTTACATCTACCGATACAGATAGTCTATGTGGACCACTACTTAATATTACTCCTTTCAAAGGGGTTATGTCAAAGTAATCTCTTCCCCACCCAATTGTAATATGCTGTTCAGAAGGTACGACGTTGTTAGTTGGATCAAAGTCTTTCCATCCGATATTCGGAATAAAAACAGAAAACCAAGCGTGCGATGCATCTACTCCCACCAGTTTCTCTACTCCCGGAGGTGGTAAAGTTTCAATATAACCACTTACATACCTTGCGGGTAAACCAATTGAACGCAAACAAGCAATGCCCACATGAGCAAAATCCTGACAAACTCCTTTACGAAGTTTCATCACTTCTGATATCGGAGTAGCTACGGTAGTAAACCCTGGTTTAAACTGAAAGTCCTTATAAATGCGTTCCATCAGGTCATGAATTGCTTCATATATTGCTCTACCCGGAGTGAAGGACACTAGCGCATAGTTCGTAATGCCCGATTCAAAAGTGGTAGCTGCTGTTTCCGGAACATATTGTCTGGCATCAATATAGTCTAGTCTTGGTTGATAGAGTTGCATTCTGGCATCTTCCCAAGGTGTTTTTCCGTATGTTTCAATAGCCTCCTTTGTGCTGACAGTACTTCTTTCTATTTCAGAAGAAACAGTAACAGATAGAGAACTGTGTTCATGCTGTATGGCAAAATAGGTAACCTTGTTACCAAAAAAATCCTCAAACTCATTAATCACATCTGGCATCGGATCTATAACAACTGTAGATTTCTTACAGTTTTGTCCAATAGTACTTCTCGGTACCAATCGAGCCATATTATGGCATAAGCTAATGGGCTCGAAATAGATATATTCTGTTTTATGTACTATTTTATAAGTCATAATTTATGAGTTGTAAGACATGAGACATAAGGCATAAGGCATAAGTATTAAGTTATAAGTAATAAGTTATAAGTAATAAGTTATAAGTCAATTTCAATCCCGTTCTGATACCAACCACTAACCACTAACCACTCCTACGTAATCTTATCTGCCGTAAAAAGTTGTCGTTGTGGTTGTGTATGCTTAAAGTATGTTTTTGAAATCGCATTTGGAATTGTTGCCAGATAAGTGTACATGTCAGCTAAAAAATCATCTAGGTTTTCATATGTCCCGCCCGACTCATCCAGCTTCGATAGTTCTTCTTTGCTCATTCCCTTCAGTTCATCATATAATTCATTTATTAGACTAACATGCTCTGGCAATCCATTCATATTTAAAGGATTATGAGGCATGCTTTCTAAGTATCTCTTTATTCTGAATACTTGATAAATTAATGAACGTGGATTGTTTTCGTCTAATAACATCAGCTCCAAAACCAATGGTAACTGCAAATGTGCTTTATACTTATATCTGTAGTTAACCAGTGACTCATTGCTTTTTAATACTGCTTCCTGAAGATTATATGCCACTTGATCCTCATATTTGTTCACCAGTGTAGCACGTAGCATATTCACCAAAAGTATACTTGCTTCTATCTTTCTACCAGTATCCATGATGGACCAACCTTGTTCTCTGGATATACTTTCTCTGTTCAGACCAATGAATGCAACCATAGAAGTAATCAGGTCATCCAGCATGGCTATCATCTTAAAATGAGTATGCTGAATATTTTCTGCTTCTATCCAATGCTCCTCCATACTTCTCAGAACCCGCCAGGTGTCTGTACTCCAGTGGTCTCGCACAGCATTCACTGCACGGCTAAACAAAGCAAAGTTGTACGTGAGTCCGCCACTTTTAGTTGCATCAAACATCATTGCATACAACTCTTTCCAAGGATTATCAAACTTAGCTTTTCCTGCCTCTCCAATAAAACCTGGATAAGTGAATGTGTAGTGTGTCAAAGCCATCAATAACGCCTGGTCAGTTATTTTATCTGTATCAAGTTGCAACCTGCTTCCTTCAATTATTGCTTGCATCACAGTACGTAGAAAGCGGGCATTTCCTAAAAAACGTTCTGCATAGCGTCCTACCCAAAACAAGTTCTCAGCTGTATGACTCGGCAATACACTCTTATAGCTAGGTACTGCATCTAGTTGCAGTTGTTGACTTTGTAACTGAAACTGAGATTGCGACTGTATTTGGGCTTGACTTTGAGATTGTAATGAATTATTGAAAGCAATTTTTGTGTTTTGAACACCTTTTTCTGTTTCTGGGCTGATTATCCAGGTGTCCTTACTCATTCCTCCTAGCTGATTGGAAATTATCATATTGCCAGAACCACTTGATGTTCTGGTCAATCCGCCTTTCATCACTGTATAACTATCATTATTGCTGACCAGAAAGCTTCTGAACAACGCATTACGTGGTTCTACTTTCTTATCAGAAAGGGAAGGGGTAGACGAAAAAGTAACACGTTCTTGTCCCACATACATATAAGGATGCGTCTTTATCTCTTCTTTCAGTTCCTGAATACGCTTTTCCGAAAGCAAGGAACCATCGACTGAAGTACTAACGGTTGAGTCCCTGTAAATCTTTTTAATGATTAAAGTAGAGATGTTCTCTAGCACATACTTCATTTCTTTTGGCTGACCACACCACCACGAAGCAATGTTGGGTAATATTAAAGGTTTATTGAAATAGTATTTTGCAATGGCAGGCAAGAAAGGCATGATGCCAGGGTTTTCTAGTATGCCACTTCCAAGTGGATTAGCAATTTTAACGTTGCCGCTTCTCACTGCTTGCATCAAGCCCGCTACACCCAATTGCGAATCTTCTTTTAGTTCTAATGGGTCACAATAAACGTCATCTACACGGCGCAGAATCACGTCTACTCTTTCCAATCCTCCTACGGTCTTCAACCATACTATATTATCCTTTACCATCAGGTCATCGCCTTGCACAAGCGTATATCCCAGATATGAAGATAGGTAGGAATGTTCAAAATAAGTTTCATTTCTGGGGCCCGGCGTCAATATCACCACACGAGGTTGCGTTTGGTTGGTAGCCATCGAAGTGAGGGCATTGCGCAGGTCAGTAAAGTAGGGGGATAGTTGTTTTACCTTCAATCCATCAAACAATTCTGGCATTATGCGTGCCATTGCCATTCTGTTCTCCAGAGCATAACCAGAACCGGATGGAGCTTGTGTTCTGTCATTCAACACCCACACTTTTCCATCAGGACTTCGTGCAATATCTGTTGAATAAAGAACTAACTGGTGCTTATCCACTTGCTTCAAACCTGCACATTCACGCAGAAAGCCTGGGTGATTATACACCAGCTCAATGGGTAACAAGCCATTCTTTATAAGCTGTTGTTGCCCATAAATATCTTTTAGAATGAGATTAAATAGTTCTGCTCTCTGTACAAGACCATTTTCTATGGTTGTCCATTCATCCTTACTGATTAAAAAAGGAATTACATCCAGATTCCATGGTCTGTTAAGGCCTTGTGGGTCACCATAAATATTGTAGGTTACCCCATTCTCTTTTAGAAAGCGATGAATGGCCACCCTACGTTCCTGAATTTCTTCGGGACCCAGATGTGAAAATGATTCGAAGAATGTTTGCCAGTAAGGCCTGAGGCTACCATCTTCGCCCAATAGTTCATTATATGAATAATTAGAACTAAAATAATTCTGAAAAAGGGACGCTTGTCGGGTAGCTATCATCAATAAATGAGTCTAAAGTTAATCACCAACAAGTAAAAGCATTGGTGAAGGGATAAAAATAGGGAATATTAACTTAACTCCTGCCTTATCTGTATAACTTTTTGGAAAGTCGGCGGACATTACCAATATCCCATTGTCCACAACCACCATCTTGCAACCTGTAAACGCTAACTAGCTATATTTGTGGCCTCTACACAATGAAAAAACTCGATTGGTTTATACTCAAAAAGTTTCTTAGCACTTTCTTCTTCGCTATTGTATTGTTCACCATCATTGCTATTGTGATAGATCTGAGCGAGAAAACAGATAATTTCGTTAAGTCGGGGCTTAACTTCATGAGTATTGTAAGAGGCTATTATTATGGGTTCATCCCATACATTATGGCACTGCTTTTTCCTTTGTTTGTCTTCATTTCGGTCATCTTTTTCACATCCAAGATGGCAAACAACACCGAAATTATCCCAATCCTCGCCAGTGGTGTTTCCTATAATAGGTGGTTGCGTCCCTACATTGTGGGTGGTGCCTTTCTCGCCTTCATTTTGTGGGTATCCAATCAAACCCTCATTCCTCGTGCCAACAAAATACGTAGCGACTTCGAAGCCCGATATGTTGATAGAGATAACTCCTACGAGCAATTAACCGCCAATACCAACACCAGCATCTATTTCAAGGTAGACTCGTTCACCTATGCCGGCATCATCAGTTACGATACCTTATATAAAAGGGGAAGTACCTTCTTTATGCACCATATCGAGCACAACAAAGTGACAGTAAACACCCGTGCTGAAAGTATTTATTGGGATACGGCTAGCAAGAAATGGGTATTGGAGAATGCTTTGGTACGCGTTATTCATCCGTTGAATGAAACCGTGACAATGATTCCCAAAAAGATTACTGACTTTGCCTTCAAACCACAAGACCTTACCAGAGATAAGTTTACTAAGGATAAACTGACATCCAAAGAACTGGCACGTTTCATAAGGCTGCAAGAGGAGAGAGGTTCTGAGGGGATTAATGATTTGAAGGTGGAGTTGTATCGCCGCGATGCCACTTGTATCACCGTATTTCTACTCACCATCATCGGTGCAATTGTTGCAGGAAGAAAGATAAGAGGAGGTAGTGGCTCGCACTTAGCAATGGGTTTCATTACGGCTGCGGCCTTCATCATCACCGATAGGTTCTCTACCATCTTCGCCACCAAAGGCAACCTTCCACCCATGCTTGCCGCTTGGATTCCCAATGCCATCTTCTTCTGTGTGGCTTTGTATCTACATAAGAAAGCCCCCAAATAGTGGTTAGAGGTAAGTTATTCTTTTTACTAATAGCTAACCACTAAGTTTCCTCCATTCACCTTCCCATCAGTTGTTTGCACTCTCAAATGATACACCCCTGCTTGCAAACCATTTACAGACAAAGTCGGATTAGTTATCAATAAGATTGAAAAACACTAAGCAAAATAGCAGCGAACTATTGCTTATACTCAGCCACATATTTTTTGCCACTGCTATTTTTAAAACTTCCTGCGGCATATACATTGCCGCTTTTATCGATTGCAATACTGAAAATGTCACCATTAAAAGTAGAGGTGTTGGTGCCGCCCAATTCTCCCCAACTGCTCCCATTCCATTTTGCTACATATTCCTTTCCATTAGCGTTAATACAACTGCCAACTGCATAAACATTACCACTCCCGTCGGTACATATACTTTCAATACTATTATTAAAAGTAGAATCATTACTGCCCCCCAGTTCTGACCAACTACTGCCATTCCATTTGGCTACATAGTGTTTGTAATTTGTGTTTGTAAAATCTCCACCTGCGTATATATTACCACTGCTATCTAAGATGATACTCCTTATAGAATTATTGAAAGTAGACGTGTTTGCACCCCCCAGTTCTGCCCAACTACTACCATTCCATTTGGCTACATAGTACTTGCCATTATAATAGTTAGTGCCATTTGTAAAATATCCGCCAGCATAAAAATTGCCATTGCCATCGGTTGTGATACTCAGAATAGGATAATTGAAAGTAGAGGTATTAGAACCTCCAAGTTCTCCCCAGCTGCTACCATTCCATATAGCTACATAGTACTTGCCATTTGTGTTTATAAAGTTTCCAGCAGCATATACATTGCCACTTTTATCAGTAGTGATGTTATTAATTCCCCTTTCTCGGAAAATGGTACCATCAGTAAACGTGGAAGTATTGGTACCGCCAAGTTCACTCCAAGCTAATCCATTCCATTTGGCTACATAGTACTTACTATAACCATTTATAAAGTTGCCCCCAACGTATAGATTACCATTATTATCGGTTGCGATAGTATGAATCCCTCCATCATAAAAAGTTGAGGCATTATTGGTCCCTAGGTTACTCCAACTATTTCCATTCCATTCGGCTATAATTTTTCCTCCATACCGCCCCGAAGCATATACATTGCCGCTATAATCTGTGACGATAAGTATTGAGTTACTATCACCAGCAATAATAGTATTGCTATCACTCAGTTCAATCCATTTACTCTTTGATACTACAGGAGCAGGATTGGAAGAACTTCCATTCTTTGAACAAGAGAATAAAACAAAGCCAACAACGATTGCTATTGCACACTTTGGTCTAAGTAGTTTCATTATCGGTCATTAATTTGTTTGGAGTAAAAGTTTGTTTTTGCAATGATAACTATTATTAATGGATAAGAAACTGTCTGAACCTGAATTTATAGGATTAAAGGGATTAATATGATTTCATACAATCCCTTTTTAATCCTCATAATCCTTTTAAATCAAGGTTCAAACAAGAGTAGGGGCAGAAAATTTTCTGCCCCTACAATCAGTTTAATCCTCTAGATCACACATATATAATCATTCAAATACCTCAAACTATTGCGAGACAGCGAAATTCAACTACGAGATACCGTTAT
>CANGFK010000192.1 GCA_947452925.1 Chitinophagaceae bacterium
TATTCATCCAACCAATCATCTATAGCATAATCAAGGTTCAGCTTGGTACCACTTGCTGCAATAGTTTCCATCTCTTCCAACAACTGAGGAAGTTTTAGGCCCTTATTCTTAGCAATAGTTTCCAATGGAATTTTCTTATCAATATTCTGAATGATGTAAATTTTATTACTGGATTTGTTGGCAACAGATTTCATCACAAAATCATCGGGCTTTTCTATGTTGTTTTCTTCAACATACCTGCCAATCAAGTCTACAAAAGGTCTACCATATTTCAATGCTTTTCCTTTGCTCACGCCTTGACACTTTTCCAACTCAGCCAATGTAGTTGGGAAGATGTTACACATATCTTGCAAAGAATTCTCCAAGAAAATAACAAAAGGAGGTAGCTTCAGTTTCTTAGCTTCTTTGTGACGGAGTTCTTTCAACATTTCAAAAAGGCGCTCATCCATTGCAGCCCCTTGTTGAGCGGCAACTTCATTGCTAGAGTCATCATCATCAAAGCCATCACCCTCTTCAAAAATATTGTTCATCACAATCTTGAAAGAAGTTGGTTTCTTCAAGAATGCCAGCCCTTCATCCGTTAGTTTAAGCAACCCGTATTCTTCAATATCTTTCTTTATGAGGTTTTCAAGAAGCATTTGCCTGATAAGACTATTCCAGAAGTGACTTTCTTTATCCTTACCTATTCCAAAAACGGGCTTACTTTCATGACGATACATCATTACTTGAGGGGTAAGTTTGCCCATTATCATGTCTACTGTGTAAGCAGTTGGAAAGCGTTCGTCCAAAGCTTGAATAACCTGAATTGCTTTAACGACATCATCCTTTGCTTCAATTTTTTCTTTTGGATGTTTACAGTTATCGCAGTTACCGCAGTTTTTATCGCCCCAATCTTCTCCAAAATAGTGTAATAGTACCTTCCTTCTACAAACACTACTTTCTGCATAAGCAACAGTTTCATCTATCAATTGTGCCCCTACTTCACGTTCACTCAAAGGCTTATCCCGCATCAGATGCTCTAATTTGGCAACATCTTTATGAGAATAATATAATACGCAAAGTCCCTCCAAGCCATCACGACCAGCACGACCTGTTTCCTGATAATAGTTTTCTATAGACTTAGGTATATTATAATGTATTACAAAACGAATATCTGGCTTATCAATACCCATCCCAAAGGCAATTGTGGCCACTATCACATGCACGTCTTCATTCAAAAACTGGTCTTGTCTGTCTGCTCTCAGTTTCTGGTCTAAACCAGCATGATAGGCTACCGCTTTTATGTTGTTAGCCATCAGTACTTCGGCTAATTCTTCGGTTGTCTTTCTATTAAGTGTATAAATTATCCCACTCTTTCCTTTGTGTTGAGAGATAAAACGAACAATACTTTTAATGGTTTGCTCTTTCTGAAGCTTAGGCTGAATCTCGTAGTAAAGATTGGTTCTATTAAAAGAAGAGATAAATACGTTTGGTTTACGCAACCCTAAGTTCTTTTCAATATCACTTTGTACTTTAGGAGTAGCTGTTGCAGTAAGCGCAATAACGGGTATTTTCGAATTGATGATATCCATCATTTCTCTCAGCCTGCGATATTCTGGACGGAAATCATGCCCCCACTCACTGATACAGTGAGCTTCATCTACTGCAAAAAAGGAAATTTCTATATCACTGAAAAAATCCAGGTTTTCTTGCTTAGTTAATGTTTCGGGGGCAACATAAAGCAACTTTGTTTTGCCAGAAGTTAAGTCTTCTTTCACGGCATTAATCTGAGTCTTATTTAAAGATGAGTTAAGAAAGTGAGCAATATTATCTTGTTCACTATACCCTCTTACCAAATCCACCTGATTCTTCATCAATGCAATCAAAGGAGATACAATGATGCAACAACCGGGTAACAACAAAGCAGGCAATTGATAACAAAGACTTTTACCACCACCTGTTGGCATAATCACAAATGTATCGTGACCTTCCAACAAACTTGTGATGCTTTTTTCTTGAGTGCCTTTGAATTCTGAGAACCCAAAATACTTTTTCAATCCAGCATATATGTCTGGCTTACTTCCATCATCATTAGTCAATTCTTTGATTACGATGTCCTCATCAGCTATCTTTTTAGGAGAAACCCGTACTTTTTTTGATGCAGTACTTGCTTGAGGCTTTCTTTTGTTTGTTGACATTATATGTATTCCCATAATATTATTTTCCGGATAATCCGGGGTATTTTAGATAGTTAAAAAATGCGTTTAATCAGCATTTACAATGTTGTTTTTATCTGCGAATTCTTTTAAAAACAATCACATTGATTTTAAGAGGGTGACGAAGTTAATCATTACAGACTTTTTTTCGTTGCTAATTTATTATTTTTTTATGATGAAGGAAAGATTAATATTTTTTGAGTGATTCATTTTCAAATTAATACTTTGTTTATACTTGTTTCCAAACTGCTAAGCACCTATTCCTTAAAAATGTATTTACATCAGACTAATGTGCACACGCTTTTAAATTTTCTAACCCACTTAGCATTTTCTAATCCACCGAAATAGCTGACCAATAAAACTATTGCAAACTTTTCTTGCAGAATATTAATCCTATATTGTCAAAACATACCTTTGCCCCACGATGAATGTATCAATTTCAAAAATTGCACAGCACACGATTACACTGGAAGCTTCAGCAATAGCAGGACTAAAAGATTTTATCGATGAAAATTTTGAAAAAGCTGTCGCTGCCATTAACGATTGTAAAGGCAGGGTAGTAATAAGTGGCATTGGTAAAAGCGCTATCGTTGCGCAGAAAATAGTTGCCACTTTAAACTCTACTGGAACACCTTCCTTATTTATGCACGCAGCAGATGCCATTCACGGTGATTTGGGGATGGTACAAGAGGGTGACATCGTATTGATATTGAGTAAAAGTGGCGAGAGTCCTGAGATAAAAGCTATCGTTCCATTAATAAAAAATTTCAACAACCTGCTTATAGCCATCGTCGGCAACACAGATAGTTTTCTGGCGCAAAATGCAAACTTCATTATCAATACAACGGTAAGTAAAGAAGCTTGTCCCAATAATCTCGCCCCCACTAGTAGTACAACTGCACAGATGGTGATGGGCGACGCCATTGCTGTTTGCCTGATGGAATTGAAAGGATTTGGCGATAAGGACTTTGCCAAATATCATCCAGGTGGCAATCTTGGTAAGAGGCTTTATTTGAAAGTGAAGGATTTAGTCTCCGATTCGGTCGCACCCAAAGTATTACCTTCTGCTACATTGAAGGAAGTAATAGTTGAAATAACAGAGAAAAGATTGGGTGTTACTGCTGTAGTAGATAATGAAAACAATGTAATAGGCATCATTACAGATGGTGATTTACGCAGGATGCTTGAACGCAGTGACAATATCAAAAATATTACTGCTAAAGACATATTGACGCATAACCCCAAAACAATAGAACCTTTTATTATGGCAGTTGACGCCTTGGAGACATTTGCACTTTACGACATCAGTCAGTTGATTGTTGCAGAAAATGGACAATACATTGGAATTTTACATTTACATGAATTGATTAAAGAGGGAATTAGTTAAAGATGAAGCCTGCTGTTTGTGATTGAAAAGTATTCGTAAATTTAAAATCAGCAAATACAATAACAATTTCAATACGCCGTTACAAAAAGAGGCATTTTTCCACTTTAATAATCCGCTTACATTTGACACTTAAATTAATTAATTTTTACAACTAAAAAAGATGAATAACCCCAATTATTACGTGGCCATTATGGCTGGAGGAATAGGTAGTCGTTTCTGGCCTCAAAGCCGTACTGGTTATCCGAAACAGTTTCTGGATATCCTAAATACAGGAAAAAGCCTTATTCAGTGGACTTACGAGCGCTTTGCGGAATTTGTACCAAAAGAGAATATTTATGTAGTTACTGCAGCAGAGTACAGTCATATTTGTGCAGAACAACTACCAGAGATTCCTGTAGAAAACATTATTGCAGAGCCTAGCCGTAAGAATACAGCTCCTTGCGTGGCCTATATTGCATTCAAATTATTACAAAAGAATCCAAATGCCAGTCTCATCGTTGCACCAAGTGACCACATGATTGCAGATCAGGATACGTTTATTAGTATTGCCAAGAAAGCGTTAGAATTTGTAAGTAAAAACACCGCATTTGTAACACTTGGAATTCAGCCTACCTACCCAAATACTGGTTATGGTTATATCCAATATGACCAAAATGATGATGCAGGTGATGGCATTTATCGCGTAAAAACTTTTACAGAGAAACCCAATCTTGAAATTGCGAAGAAGTTTTTGGAGAGCGGTGACTTCTTATGGAATGGTGGTATATTTATCTGGAAAGCAAAAGATGTTGTGGATGGTTTTGAGAAATATGATCCAGACACTTTCGAATTGTTTGATACCGAAAAGCATAACCTAAATACACCTGCCGAGAAAGATGCGATTGACCGTATCTACCCGCTTTGTAAGAATGTGGCTGTGGACGTTGCACTGATGGAAAAAGCAGAAAACGTTTATGTAATACCTTCTTCTTTTGGTTGGACAGATTTAGGAACTTGGACTAGCGCATACGATAATTTAGAAAAAGATTCTTTGGGTAATGCAGTTGCCAGTGAAAATGTGGTGATTATTGATGCATCCAAGTGTATGGTGAGTGCTCCAAAAGACAAGTTATTGGTTCTGCAAGGGCTTGATGACTACATAGTGATAGATACCCCGGATGCTTTGTTGATTTGCAAAAAAGAAAAAGAACAAGCTATCAAAGAATATGTAGCCGAGGTAAAACGTGCTAAAGGGGATAAGTACCTTTAATAATGATTAACGTTTAATGATTAGTGATTAAATAAAAAGCCTGCGATTATATAATCGCAGGCTTTTTATTTAATATGAACTTTTCTAATTAATTATTCAACATCAAAGGCATTACGAGCATCAATAAGTCTTCGCCTTCTGCTTGTTCTGATGGCTTTATTAGACCAGCCTTTGTGGATGTAGACAATTCCAATCTCACCTCAGACGTATCTGCCGCATTTAGCATTTCTATCAAAAACTTAGCATTAAAAGCAATTTGAAGGTCTTCGCCATCATATTGGCAATTCATTCGCTCATTACCTTCAAAATTAAAGTCTATGTCCTGTGCAGCCATTTGCAACTCACTACCTGTAATACTCAGAGCAACTTGGTTGGTACTCTTATTGCTGAAGATACTTACGCGTCGCAAAGCACTTTGAAAATCTGCTTTTGTAACTACTAGTTTATAGGGATTATCTGCTGGTATTACCACTTTATAATCTGGGAAACGTGCATCAATCAATCTACAAATCATCTGTACATCGCCGTGACTCACAAACAAATGATTGCTGTTGTAGCTGATGGTAATTTCATCGTCATTGTCAGGCAATGCATTACGCAATAAGTTCAACGGTTTCTTAGGAACTATAAAGCTATCAACTCTGGTAGCTTTGGTATCGGTTCTTTTATAACGAACTAAGCGATGTGCATCGGTTGCAACAAATTGTACAAATTCGGGACTCAATTCAAAGAAAACACCTGTCATAGCTGGTCTCAAATCATCATTGCTCACCGCAAACAATGTTTTGTTGATAGCAGTTACCAAAGAGCTACTGGTCATTGGGAAGCCAGTGGTATCATCATTGGAAGGTTCCTTGGGAAAGTTGTCTGGATTTTCTCCTGGCACTTTATACTTACCATTATCACTGGTTATTTCTACAGAAAAATTTTGATCAATACTAAAAGTAAGCGGTTGATCTGCAATGTTTTTAAGCGTATCGATTAATATTTTTGCCGGAATACACACTTTGCCATCTGCCTTGCTTTCTACATCCATCTGCACACGCATCACCGTTTCTAAGTCGGTTGCAACGATGTTTAATTTCTTATTCTCTATTTCAAACAAGAAATCTTCAAGAATTGGCAGCACTGTATTGGCATTTATAACACCATTAATTTGTTGAAGGTGTTTTAACAAAGACGAGGAGGAAACTATAAACTTCATATCTTCTAATTATAAGCGACAAACCTAATGCAAATATTCAATATTCGTTACAGATTGTTTTATTGTTAGGCTAAAATTCAGGTTCAATGTTGTTATTGTGTGGATATACTGCACTTTTGTTGGTCTAATCGCTTGGAACACAATATAAAAATATGTACTCTAAAAAAAGCTTTACACCCGATCAGGCATATCAAAAGATTAAACAATTTTGTGCTTACCAAGAACGGAGTCATCGAGAGGTGACAGAAAAATTATACAGCTTTGGCTTATATAAAAAGGATGTAGAGATACTATTAAGTCAGTTGATTGAAGAGAATTATCTGAATGAAGAAAGGTTTGCAATTGCTTTTGCAGGAGGCAAATTCAGGATGAAACAATGGGGGCGAGTGAAGATTAAATATGAATTGAAACAAAAAGGGGTAAGTACCTATTGTATTTCCCTTGCTATGAGAGAAATAGAAGAAGAGACATATTTGGAAACATTAAGAAGCCTTTCTACAAAGAAATGGGAAAGCATGAAGGGAGAGCAATACTTAAACAAGCAAGCCAAAACAACTACTTATCTATTGCAAAAAGGTTTTGAACAGAATCTGATTATCGAGGCAATTGGAGAATTAAAAAGAGGGCAAAGAAGTTTGTAGTGATTTTTTTTAGCCATATACAAATCCTTCCTAATAAAAAAATATTATTAAGAAGCTGTTTGAGTTAATTGTTTAGAATTACTTATTGGTGTTTATTTGATTGGAACAAGGCAAATTTTGCAACCATAGTCAAACGCCTAAGGTGAAAAATTTAACGCAGTTGCA
>CANGFK010000193.1 GCA_947452925.1 Chitinophagaceae bacterium
AGAATTACTTATGAGTGTTTATTTAATTGGAACAAGGCAAATTTTGCAGCCATAGTCCAACGCCTAAGGCGAAAAATTTAACGCAGTTGCAGTTAATATTAAACCGCATAAGGAATATCAAATAATTAACTCAAACAGCTTCTGAGTTTTAAAATGATAATAGGTTAGTTTCATGCATCTGATAGAACCATTTTTTAATTGGAGATATATGTACAATGCGGAGGACGACAAGCGGTCTCCTTTTTTTGGCGTGGTACATAGTGAATTTGAGTTTTCTACAACGGTTTACAACTATTATATCCATCCTCAATGGGAGGATTTTGGGAGTAGTACGCTCTATCTCAAGATTATTTATGTTGATTATGAACTGAATTTTGCCATAATAGAAATGATTGGCGAATGGAATGATGCCATTGAGAATGACATTATGGAACTAAAAAGGGAGGTGATAGATAAATTAGCCTTTCATAAGATTACCAAGTTTATTCTCATCACCGAAAATATCCTCAATTTTCATAGTGGCGACAAAGATTATTATGAGGAATGGTTTGAGAATGTAACCGATGAAAACGGATGGATAGTTTCTCTGAATATGCCCGAGCAGAGCCAATACGATTTCCGCAAACGCAAGCTAAACTACTTCATTGAGTTGATGGAAATTCCTGAATGGCGCACCTACAAACCCTACCATCTTTTCAAAAAAATAGATGAAATAATCATGAAACGTTTAGATTAGGCAAGGCAGAGAGGCGATAGGCAAGTAGGGAAAGAGTAAAAAATTCGGTTGCTTGATTACTCTTTCCCTACTTGCCTATCGCCTCTTCCCCTCTTTTTACTAATAAACTAGGTCTTCATAGGCTGCCTGCAATTCATTGTAAGCGTGATTATCTTTTGCTTTCTTGGCTGCTTCCATTCCTTGTTCATACCATTTAATAGCTAGGTCGGGTTGTTCCAGCTTTTCTAAAAGCTTGGCCAAATGATAGTAGG
This sequence comes from Chitinophagaceae bacterium, assembly GCA_947452925.1. Taxonomy (GTDB): domain Bacteria; phylum Bacteroidota; class Bacteroidia; order Chitinophagales; family Chitinophagaceae; genus Parasediminibacterium. The sequence goes on from CANGFK010000193.1 coordinate 988, forward strand.
AACCAATATAATCAGGGCTCTCGGTTAATATTGCTTCAAATAAAACCCTAGCTTGCTCATTCTCTTCAATTTTAATGTATTCCAATGCTAGTGCATGTCTAAGGAAATTATCGTTAGGTGTAGCCTGCAAAAACGCTTTCAATTTTTCTATCCGTTCCATAATCCAATAGTAAGTTTTAAGTTGTGGATCATAAGTTAAACAATCAATTTCTTCTTGTGCCCTTGCCTTCTAGTTTGTCAACATATTCCAAGCTTCCAAGGCGTATCCTCAAAGGTATCTTAGTTGATTTCTCCACCTGAATTTCCCTCTTACACATAAATCCAAGGTTATTGCTGTAATAATTTTCGGGTATCAAGTGCAGTCGCTGTAGTGGAAGGCTGTCGGATTTTTGTTTGGATGCGGTAAGCCTCTGCGCTTTTACACCTGTTTTTACAAGTAATAAAAAAACTAAAGCAATTCTAAAAAATATTTTGCTAGTTGTCATTACTCGCAAATATACATGTCATTAATGATGCAATTCAGCACTTGTATGATGGATAACAAGATATTGAGGAGTTAAGAGAGACACAGACTTGAGCGTCTTGATTTTATTTATAAAAGAGTCTTCTTAACAAGAAGCCTAAGTGAAAAATGAAACCAGATTTTCTGTCAGAAATGAGCGGAATTACCAATTAATAATGATCATAAGGAGAAGTAATCATCATTTCTTCGTAGTAGAGATTGTAGATGACACCAAAGCCGATAACTACAGCTAGCAACAAGCCATATATTACAAGCATCACTCTTGTAGGCGGGTGATTCAGGTTTACAAACTTTAATTTGATAACATTATTATTGTTAAGTTTCAATCCTCGGAGAATGTAAAGTACAGCTAGCAAAACCCAAATTAAATCGTAGAAACTTGTTTTATTAGTTTCGGTTTTGATATATGCAGTACCAATGCAAAATAAAAACATTACCCAACCAATTGATTGCAAAATTTGCTTTCTGGCATTAAGTGATACTTCAGTATGTTGCATATTAGACTAATTTTTACTTGTTTAATTTTGATATTTGTAGGGTTTAGACATTTGTTGACACAATAATGCTGCAAATTTTCATTATTTTTTGAATAAAAATTTATATTAATTGAAAAAATATTTATAATGTGAGTTTTGGATACGGAATAGATGTAAGCTAAACAACTATTGACTTACTATTTCTTTTGCTTGTCTAAATGATGTTTGCCCAACTACTTTGCAGCAAGCAGTGAAAATAATGTCTTTAAATGGCAAAAAAGTCAAAGGGTTTTATTTAAGGTATAATTCAACCTCAACCCTTCTGTTTAGGGCTCGTCCTATGGCAGTACTGTTAGGAGCTATAGGATGTGTTTTGCCATAACCAACTGCTTCTAAGCGGCTGCTAGTAATTCCTTTATTTTCCAGATACTGCAATACTGCATCTACTCTGCCTTGAGAAAGTGCAATATTATAAGCATCGTTGCCAACATTGTCTGTATGCCCCGTCAGTCGGATATTATAGTCGGGGTATTGATTAAGGATATCAACAATTTCGTCCAACATTGGAAATGATTGTTGTTTAATAATTGATTTGTTTGTTTCAAAATAAATACCTCTTGTGGCAAACTTAAGTCTTGCTTTGACTGATTCTTTTATCTCCGGACAACCCCTGTTAGATGCCGGTCCAGCAGCATTGGGGCATCTGTCTGTTTTATCTGGTACGCCATCACCATCTGTGTCGGGGTCACTATCTGCTTGAACAACAGGGCATCCATTTACATCAACTGGAGTATTGATTGGAGTGTTTGCACATTTGTCACGAGAATCGGGTACCCCATCGCCGTCAGCATCAGCTTCTACATTATTTTTAATTTTGTAATCGTTGTTTCCAGTAGGGCATCCTTGATACATAGCAAGTCCAGGAATGTTGGGGCATCTGTCTAGATAATCGGGTATGCCATCACCATCGCTATCTAATGGACAACCATTCACATTCACTTTTACCCCTTTTGGAGTGCGCGGACACAGATCACGCTTGTCGGGAACACCATCATGGTCACTATCAAGACTTCGACCTAATGGAACAGTAAAGCCAATGCTCTCTTGCGTGTAAATAGCATTGCTCCAGATGTCATTATTCTTCTGATAACGACCATCCCAGCCATTTAGCATGGGCATAAATACCTTACTTGCAATTTCAAAATTCACTGATTCATTCAGTCGAAATGAAAATCCTATACCAGCCAAAGCATTAAAACGTGTTTCATCTGCAATGCCAATTCCTGAATGATCCGCAACAAAAAGACGTGATTTGATGTAGTTCCCTCCACCTCCAAACTCAATAAACGGTGCTACGTCGGCATCTATTGGCAGCGCATAGCCATTCGCAAATTTGTATCTGAATATTAAATCGGCAGAAAGAAACTGAGCGTCAATACCCGCAGTTTTGGTTGGTGTTTCATATTGAACCCAATCATAAGCGAAATTTTCTTTGATGTCGAAGAAGGGGCTAAGGTATTGCTGGAAAGCTATCTGTGGTCCGGGTTTGTAGTAATTAAATCTGAGAATACCATAGTTGAAGTTATTCAAACCTCCTGTATAATCATTGAAAGTACCATAAAAGCCAATGTAGTTCGATTGTCCCCAAGAAGATAGAACAATACAAAAACTAGTTGAGAGCAATAAAGTTTTTATGTACCTATTAATAAACATGGGTTTAAATTTTACAACTAATGAGACATTTCTGAATAAAAGCGTTATACTAGTAAAGCATTATTCTTTAAATAAATGTCTGTATTATTCTTGCGGACTCTAAGTTTAATGGAAAGTCCCTTGGCACTATAACGTATTCTAACCTTGTTTTATTCTGTAATAAAGTATTTATGTTTTAAAATTATTTAAGGCAGCAAAAAAAATTATCAATTTAAATATACAAGCCCCTAATTGTTCTTCTTTATAAGAACAATTAGGGGCTTGTATAAAGCTTGCATACTATTTCTTTTTTCCTAGTGTGAATAGGGGAACTTCTATACCAAAGTTTATTTGTTTATTCTTCCAGGTGTCTCCTCCTAGTTTGTTAATATCAGTAAATCCGTTGTTATACCTCAAATAAAAGTTTACACCATTCAAGTCAAGTTTGCCACCAATGCAACCCCAAATATCTGATTGTTTGAAAGGAACTATCCCATTAATAAACATATTTTGATTGGTGTAAACATTGTAGCTGTATTGTGGCCCGGCACAAAGTGAAAAAAAGTTGTTTAACTTGTATGTAACTAACAATGGAATTGTAATGGCACCAATTGTGGCAGTGTTGCTGATAGTTGATTGATTTGCTCCTTGTGAAGGCAAGTAAATTTGGTTGAATCCTGTGCTATTTACCGTTTCATTACCTTGACTGTATACGATTTCTGTTTGCCAACCCCACTTTTCATTGAACTTAGAAGAGGCATAGATACCCGCATTGAATGAGGCAGTGTAACTCCCCCCAAAGGACTGACCTGTAAGCTTGGTCATATTTAGTCCTCCCTTCAGTCCAATGACAATTGGTTGAGCGTAGCTACTAATCGAAACTAACAAGATAAAAGCAATAAGTGGCAGTGATCTCTTCATGATATTCAAAATATTTTGTTCAAAAAAAACTAATATCTCAGTTATAAAACCATTTGGCATTTGTTTATAACAAAAGTTTTGCTTTAGTGAGTCTAGACAAAATAAAATTTATTGTTACGCTGACTGTAAAATTGTATTAACCAAATATCTAATTTGCTTTTATCTGATTATCTTATTTAAGGTTATCAACAAGTATTACCACTCATCAAAAAGTTTTTGTAAAAAAGGAACAACTGCTACTTCAGATGCTTCTTTTCTGCATTTTTGTAAACATGAAACATTTTATCGCACCATTATTTGGTATATTAAGCCTAGCATTCATTGTTACCACTTCCTTTTCTCAGTCTTCTAGCCCTGAAGATAATTTTAAGGGGTGGCATTTGAAAGATAAAACAGTGGATAGTTTTGTAGGCATCAGTCTGAACAAAGCCTATCAGTTTCTTAAAAACAAAAAAAGCACAACTGTCATCGTAGGTGTTGTGGACTCCGGAATAGATACCCTGCACGAAGACTTGAAAGGTGTTTTGTGGACGAATCCAAAAGAAATTCCGGGGAATGGTATTGATGACGATGGAAATGGATACGTGGATGATGTACATGGATGGAATTTTTTAGGCGCAAAAGATGGCACTGAGGTAGAAAAAGCATCATCTGAAAAAGCACGGGTTTATCACGGGTATAAAAATCTGTTTTTAGATAAGAATATAGATACCAATACCCTCAGCAAAATAGATTTATATCATTATAAAATGTGGCAACGGGCTGCAAAGGATATTGAGCCGAGTATGGAGAGTGCAACACAAGCTAAAGCAATGAGAGGTATTTCAAAAAGATTAAAGGGGTGGGATGAGTTGATAAGACAAGAAGCCAATGTGGAAGATTACAGCGAATCGGAGTTGGAGAAATTTGAGATGAAGACTGAAGATGGAAAGAAAGCTAAACTTGGATTTATAAACCTCATGAAAGCATTGCCTTATGGTAGTGAAGCCAAGAAAAGTTTTATTATGCTAGAGCTAGACCATGAAATGGAACGTTTGAATGGCGAACTATCAGAAAAAGAGACGTCTCCTGTAGATGTTCATAAGACGATTATCAAAGATGATTATTCCAATTTTAGTGATAAATACTATGGTAATTCCGATATTATGGGGCAAGGAAGTTTGCATGGAACACACGTAAGTGGAATTATTGGTGCCGACAGAAACAATGGACTTGGTGTGAATGGCATTGCAGACAACGTGAAGATAATGATGGTAAGGGCTGTGCCTGATGGTGATGAGTACGACAAAGACATCGCACTAGCTATAAGATATGCCGTAGATAATGGCGCAAAAGTTATTAATATGAGTTTTGGAAAGAGTTATTCACCTCAGAAGCAGTGGGTGGATAGCGCTTTTATGTATGCAGCTTCCAAAGATGTTTTGTTGGTTCACTCTGCTGGCAATGATGGAAAAAATATAGATAGCACCGAAAGTTATCCAAGCACCGATTTCTTAAGCGGAGGGCATGCCACAAATGTAATAACAGTGGGAGCAAGTGGAGATGTAGGTATTATCAATAATTATGTGGCTAGCTTTAGCAATTATGGTAAGCAGGGTGTAGATGTTTTTGCACCAGGTAGTGAAATTTACAGTAGCCTTCCTGGTGGCAATAAGTATGGTTTTTTGGATGGCACCAGCATGGCTTCACCCGTGGTTGCAGGTGTTGCGGCACTTATTCGTTCATATTATCCTTCCCTTACTGCTGTAGAAACCAAGAAGATTATTGAACAATCTGTTACGCCATTGGATAGTAATATTACCAGGCCAGGAACAGATGAAACAGTGAAGCTGAGTGATTTGTGTCGTAGCGGTGGTGTTATGAATGCTTATTTGGCTGTGGTAAATGCAGATGCTTTTGTGAATAGTAATAAAAACAAAAAGAAGAAGAAATAAATTGTTTCAAAGAGGTTTATAACAAGTAGCACTAATAAAATTTGAACATACAGAAACATAGTGCATATAGTTACTAATTATGCTTTAATTGTATTTTCTATATATTTAGTTTCTATGTGTTAAGATAAAATAAAAATATTATGGCACGACCTGGTTCAGGCACATTTCATCCAATCTATCAGCAGCGTTATATTGATGCTGCCAAGGGAGAATCCCCCATTGAGGTCATTGCAAATCACAGTACCTCTTTTATTGTTTTTGTCAATTCAATACCTGAGGAAAAGGCTGATTACAGTTATGCC
>CANGFK010000194.1 GCA_947452925.1 Chitinophagaceae bacterium
AGACAGATATGGGGGCATCGTTCTTTACCAAATAGGATTTAGAAAATAACTTCGTGATAAACTTGATAGAATAATAAGCCAATGGATGTCGATGCAGGTCGTTGATGAAGAACCCTTTAGTGCAGTTCTGGTGCATCCATTTCAGTTGCTGAACCAATTGTTCATTACTGAAATGATGACAGAAAAGAGACGAGAATATAATGTCTGGCTGCTGCAGAAAGGTTGCTTTTGCATAATCATTACATATCCATAGTGTCGTTTCATCAGGAGAAGATTCCATTGCTGTTGCAATACATTCCTTCTTGATATCGATGCCTATCAGTTTTACCCATTTGCGCTGTTTCTTGAGTGCAGTAGCTACAGCATGAAGATTGTCGCCGCCGCCACAACCTATTTCGCAGATGATGGGTGTAGTCTCAGTTCCTTTCAACAAAGCCCAAACTCCTTTGATGGTGATTGCATGTCCACCCAAAAGAGTATTGATGATGTTCAACTCCATCATATTCTGCTTGATATCCTCAAAGGGAATCCCATCGCTATCAAGCAATTCTTTTTGTAAACTTCTTTGTTTGAAATTTGGCATACCTTTTTATTATCTCCCTTTAGGGTTAGGGGCATATACTGCAGTCAGTGTTTCCATTGTTAATCCAGGGCCGAAAGCACAACCAAATAAGCTTTCTCCATCTGTAGCTTTTGCCATCAACTCCTTCATTACAAACAAGATAGTAGGCGAACTCATGTTGCCGTATTTTCCCAATACCTCATAACTCTCCTGCAATTGCGTCTTATGAATCTGCAAAGATTGCTCTACAGATTCCAATATCTTTCTTCCCCCAGGATGAATGCACCAATGGCTAATATCGCTTGTCTGCAAGTTGTTTGGCATTAATGCTTTCTGCACCAATCCTGCAATGTCCGCCTTGATGATGTCTGCCACATAACTACTTAGGCTCATCAGAAAGCCCTTGCTACTCAGCTTCCAACTCATGTCATCCTTGCCATTATTATCTATCAGACTATAAAAAGAAAGTAGTTTAAATCCTTTCCCTTCCTCTCCATTGGTTACTAAAGCAGCTGCACATCCATCGGCAAATAACAAGCTACTGCTTACATTATCAACCGTATATTCCTTCTGGAAATGAATGGTACACAACTCGGTACAGACCAATAAAACTTTGGCAGAATCATCTCCGTCAACAATCAGCTTGGCTAATTTCAATGCATGAATTGCTGCGTAGCAGCCCATAAAGTTTACTGAAGTCCTAAATAAAGTTGGTGCTAATTTCAGTGCTTCTGTTATCTGCAAATCCAACCCCGGCGCACTCATTCCAGTGCAACTCACTGTTATCAGATGCGTGATCTCTTTAGGATTTATATCGCCCAAACAATCTCTTATCGCAGCAATACTCAACGGCAATGCTTCCTTATCATACACTTCCATCCGTTTGTCGAGGTTGGGGAATGGCGCATTTTTATCCGAAGGAATAAACTCCCATTGCTCCTTTGGTAACCCAAAATCGGCTATCACAGAGTGGCGGGTGTTGATGCTGCTTTGGTGATATAAGTACTTCAGCTTGCGCTTTTCTGTATCATCCACATCAAAAGCATCCTGCATAAAATGCAAAATATCTTCTTGCAAATGTTTGTTTTCTGGAACTGCTGTACCTATTGAAACGACTGTTGCCAAAATATTTATTTATGATTTAAAAAAATTAAAACCCCAAAGGCGATGTTGGTACAAGTAGATGCCAGCCAATTCATTTTCATCGTATGCTCAAAGTCAGCCTGCTCGCCATCCTTCCAGACTTGTACAAACCAGTTTAGGAAATAAACGATAACGGGGGCAAATAAGATTTGTACCACAAAAAAAGAATTCATTTGATTCAACTGATAAAAATGAAGGAAAAGTAATCCAAACGAGATGCTATATAATACTACACAAAATGCGAATGTCCCCCGCTTGCCAAGAACCATGCTAATTGTTCTAACACCATCTTTTGCATCTTGTTCATGCTGATAAATTTGGGTGATAGGGTAGAAGCCACCTATCAACAAAGTACTAATTAATACCCCATCCCAAGGAATAGCCAAAGTGAGATTAGAGGATACTGCGTGATAAACCAAAAAGAAAGTGGTGCCTCCCTGATTGATGATGACTGTGAGGAAACCTAAGATGGGATAGCGTTTCAGCCTGATGCCACGATAACTATATAGCCTGCTGAAAACAATATATAGCAATACTAAAACAATAGTTAGTGGACTGATAAACAAAGCAATTGCACAAGCCAACAAATCCATCAAAACACTGGAAAAAAATAATTGCTTGGTAGGTTGCATTGGGTTTTTGATGCCGCCAATGCTCGCCTCATCCCTATCCATATAACTATTGTAACCATTGCTTGAAGGATAAATGAGAAAATGCAGCAGGAAGAAAACCGCGACTGCCCTACCTATACTTATCTGTGGCACAAGGCTGAGTGCAAAAAGATATACGGGCAATAAAAAGAAGGAAAACTTAAAACGAAGTAATTGTAAGGTGGACTTTTGCAGCAATTGATTGTGTTTATTTCGCTAAAGATAAAAGGATTTTTGTGGTGATGTGTTATCAAATAGCAAATAGTCGCTTTAATTAGATTTAATTGTTTGCGGGGCTAACCCCAATGTTTGCGGGGCTAACCCCAATGTTTGTGGGGTTGACCCCAATGTTTATGGGGCTGACCCCATTTTTTGTGGGGCTGACCCCATTAGTCAGACTCAACTGGATAATTGCCTTGTCTCATTAGTAACTAAAACATCTTTCATTTGGCATTGAGTGCAATTCCCCTATTTTTATCCCCTCAACAACTATAATACAATGACACTTCCGCGCGCATTTATTTTTGATCTGAATGGAACCATAATAGACGACATGGGCTACCATGCAATAGCCTGGGAGAACATGATAAATAACCATCTGAAAGCGGGTATTAGTTGGGAGGAAGTGAAGGCAAATATGTATGGTAAAAATGAAGAGTTGCTGGTACGCATATTTGGAGAGGACAGATTTACAAAGGAAGAAATGGCAACACTTTCTTTGGAGAAAGAAAGGTTGTATCAAGAAGCCTACAAGCCTTTAATGAAATGTATCGATGGCTTTGAAGCCTTTGTGAGTAAGGCATTGGAGCAAGGCGTTGCGATGGGGATTGGTTCTGCTGCCATCATGTTCAATATAGATTTTATACTGGATGGACTTAATCTGAGAAAATATTTCAAGTCGATAGTCAGTGCCGATGATGTATTGATAAGCAAGCCTCATCCCGAAACTTTCTTGAATGTAGCTGCACAGTTGGGCATTGCTCCCGAAGCTTGTGTTGTGTTTGAAGATGCACCAAAAGGAGTTGAGTCTGCTGCAAATGCAGGCATGAAGTGTATTGTTATTACGACTATGCACGGTAAAGAAGAATTTGCCAACTACAGCAATATTTTATTCTTTGTCGATGACTACAGAGATGCTCGTTTGTACAGTGACTTGTTGGCAAACTCCTAAAAGGGTAGCTTGTACTTAGTTTCATACTGTATGGGGATGTTTCTATAAATGCCCATTTTGCCAACTCGGGTTGTTCCTTTTACACCAATGAGTGCTTCTTTATTTAGAAATATTGAAGTACCTCTTTTCAAGATGTCGCCCATGTTAAACTCCACAGAAACAGGGATTACAAATACAGATTTACCAGCTATATGCATGGATGTATCTAAGAGATATTTGCCGAGATAGCTTTGATTTAGGAATATTTCGCAGTCAACTTTTTTTAAATTCACGCCATAGTCATTGGGGTTGTAATAAGTCAGGTCTAGGTTTACAGCTGTTTTACTCAGTCCGAGGTGTTTTAATTGAACGTGTTTTACCTCCCTGTATTCAAATGCTTGTGGGGCTTTACAAGCATATTGCGTAGAAATTATTGCGATAATTAAAAAAATAAACCCTTTCTTCATAAACAAATTATTGTTTTGCAACAATAATAAAGAATCATGTTATTGCCAATGTTTAATTACTTTGTCGACAATAGTTTATGATAACAATAAGAAAAAAGTAGCGGATGATTGTAGTTGAGAGTCAGTACTTTCCCTGTGTGAACTATATGAAGGCATTGAGCGAGAGCGAAGTGTGTTGCATAGAGCAATGGGAAATGTTCAGGAAGATGAGTTTCAGAAATCGTTGTGTAATTGTAGGTAGTAATGGGTTGATTAATTTAACCATTCCGGTAGAAGGAGGGAGGAATAATAAGCAATTGATGAAGGATGTACGTATAAGTTACACCGAAAACTGGCAGTCGCAACATTGGAAAGCAATAGTGAGTAGCTATGCCAAAGCCCCCTTTTATGAATATTATAATATGTACGTGGAGGAGTTAATAAAAAAGCATCATACTTTTTTGTTGGATAAGAATATGGAGCTATTGATGTGGCTAAAAAAAGTAATGAAGTTACAATCACAGGTTGAACTTACTAGTACTTATGAAGAGACTTTTGACAAGGGTAAGTTAGACCTCAGAAACAAATGGCTGCCTAGCAATTATTCTAATGACACGAATTCAATTACATACAATCAAGTTTTTGAGGAAAAATTGGGATTCCAGAATAATGTTAGTATTCTCGACTTACTTTTTTGCAATGGACCATCTGTATAAATTGTCGCTTGTTTGGGTTTGGATACGGTCATAATCTTAAAATTATGTACTTAGACCGTTAGGTAAAGCTAATTATTTTTCAATTTTATATCATGTAGAAAAAAAAGTGATAAAAAACGATGTCATTAGTGAAATAATCTATACTTTTACGGCGTTACTTTGATGATTCTTGTTTAGAGAAACAAATTAAATGAAAAAAATACCCACATTTCTACTAATAGCATTTACAGTTTTGCTTGCTTTGCCTTTTATTACAAAAGCACAAGATAGTCCCGATGGTCCTCCTGTTGATCCAGGAGCTGACGTGCCCTTCGATGGTGGAGTGAGTATTCTCATAGCTACAGCTGTTGGCTACGGGATTACTAAGATGAAGAAAGAGAAAGAAGTTAAAGAAATTGAATAACATTGAATAATATCAATACAAATCAAAGGATGTATCTATACGAAAAATTAGGTACATCCTTTTTTTATTCAGATGCTTTTTAGCATCCAATCTTATCCTTCGCAACCGTTCTAGTATTTTTTTGGCAATTTTTAGTATTAAAAAGTAATACACATCGAAACTTGCCTTTATCTTTATTTTTATTAAAACAAATTGTTATGACAGTTAATCGGAAAATTCTTACACTCGACGAGTTCACAATCCAACAAATGCGTCAATTTCCTTCGGCAACAGGAGAATTAAGTAGTCTTTTGAGAGACCTCGGTCTCGCTGCAAAAAGGGTTAATGTAGAGGTAAATAAGGCAGGACTTGTAGATATCTTGGGTGATGCAGGCTCCATCAATGTGCAGGGTGAGGATGTGAAAAAGCTGGACATCTATGCAAATAATCAGTTTATGGGTGTTTTGCAACATGGCATTAGCTGTGCAGGTATCGGAAGCGAAGAATTGGATGATTTTGTAGTTTTTGATGATGAAGTGAGTAACCAAAGTAAGTATGTTGTACAGTTTGATCCTTTGGATGGAAGTGGTAATATTGATGTAAACATATCTATAGGAACAATTTTTAGCGTCTATCGCAGAGTGAGTGAAATTGGTAAGCCTTGTACCAAAGAAGATTTCCTACAACCAGGAAGCAGACAAGTAGCTGCCGGATACATGATTTATGGTTCATCAACCATGTATGTGTATGCAACTAAACGTGGCGTTAACGGCTTTACATTGGATCCTTCTATTGGTGAGTTTTGTTTGAGTCACCCCGATATCAAATGTCCTCCATCAGGGAAAGTTTACTCTGTAAATCATGGCAACTTCTTTCAATACGATCCAAGGATTCGGGAATACATCAATGTCTGTCAGAAGAAAGACAAAACCAACGGTGGTCCTTATACCCAACGGTATATTGGTAGCATGGTAGCCGATGTGCATCGTAACCTGATGAAAGGTGGAATATTCATGTATCCGGGCACAACAGACAAGCCGGGTGGTAAGCTTAGGTTGTTGTATGAATGCAACCCATTTGCTTTTATAGTAGAAATGGCTGGCGGAAGAGCAACTGATGGTAAACAAAGGATTCTTGAAATCATGCCTACCGAGTTGCATCAGAGAACCCCTTTCTTTGTGGGTAGTAAGGATATGATGGACGAGTTGGATACGTACATCAACTAATCTTATTTCATAACATGCCCAATTGTTTTTAGATGTACAGATTATTGCTGTTGCAATGCTTCCTTGTGCTTTCATACTTTGCCGTTGCACAGCAGCCGCTGCCACAAAAGCAGATGACCTATTTGTCTACTGCCAAGCCTAATAGTATCTTTTACAATGACACATTCTACAATGGTAGCCGAGAGTATCGCAAACTGTTTTACAGAACCAATGATCCCCAGTTGATTCAGTTGTATAAGAAACATCAGGTAGATAAAATACTGGGTTTCGCATTGAGTACAACTGGTTTCATCAGTCTCACTGCCGGAACAATCTATGCAAGTAGCTATCATCCAAACATCAGTAGAGGCGTAGGTTGGGGCTTAGTTGGCACTGGAGTTGTTGCGGCAATTGCAGGCACTTATCTCACCACACAGTCTGTGAATGACCTGTTGGTTGCGGCTTATCTGTTCAATAAACGATACGGAAATCCGAAAGCGGCTGTTGGTATTTCGAATGGTGGACTTAGTTTTGTTTTAAATTTGTAGCATGAGTAAGGTTATCATACAGGTAA
>CANGFK010000195.1 GCA_947452925.1 Chitinophagaceae bacterium
ATAGTAAAATTTCGCAAAGTGCCCATATACAAACCACTGGTATTGCTATAATTTATTAATACCGATATATTATTAGTACCTACATTGCAAGTAACAATATCATTAACACCATCTCCATCTATATCTGCTAATGCGATAGCAGAGGGTTGACCATCTACCATAAAATCTTGTTTTGTAGCAAAACTTATTGTGCCGATTGTACTGGTATTTTTTAAAATAGATATTTGATAATAAGCAGTTCCTGTAGCATTTGCAGGATTTTTATTAGCTGTTACAATATCTGCTTTTCCATCTTTATCAATATCGCCAATGGCTAAATCAATAGGATTATTGCCTGTAACAAAAGTGGTAAAGAAAGCAAATGATAAGTTGGTAGCTGAAGTAGATGTATTTCTTAATACAGAAATTACATATTCTCCCAGGCTATATGTACCCAACGTTATGTCTGGTTTTCCATCTCCATCAATATCGCCAATTACACACTTTCTATAAGTTCCTATACTAAGACCACACAAAATATTTACTTTGGCTGCAAAACTTATAGCCCCAATGGTGCTTGTATTTCTATATATTGAAACAGAGTCGGTTAAGAAATTTACAACAACTACATCTAATTTTCCATCATTATTAATATCGCCCAGTTTTACAGTCTCGGTAGATGAAAGTGTTGTAAAATCTACTTTTGGTGCAAAATTTACAGACCCACTACTACTAGTATTTCTTAATACAGAAAGTTTAGAATTTACTTTATCTAACACTACAGCATCAGATTTCCCATCGCCATCGATATCGCCAACAGCAAGATTACTTGGGTAGCCATTAACACCAAAGTTGGCACTTACAGTCATATCCATAGTGTCGATACTTCCTTTGTTGGGTTTGAAAGTTGGATTAAAAAACACTTTACTGGTACTTGTCAATAATGCATCTGTATTTAATACAGTAACAGGCCCATAAGTAGCCCCTGTAGGCACTGTAACCGATAAACTAGTAGCGGTAGCGGCAGTAACAGCGGCTTGCACCCCTCCAAAGAACACGATATTATTTGCAGCTATTGAATTGAAAAACTTGCCAGTAATTGTTGCAGTTGTTCCAACAGGAGCACTAGATGGGGTAATTGCGCTTATAATAGGTACTGCCGCTTTAGTAACTACTAAAGTATAGGTTTGAACCGTAGTGCCATCTTGAGCCGTAACTTTTATATTATAAGTATTTTCTCCAGATGCTAGAGTGTATAACATGGAAGGTGATCCACTGTTGATATTGACAAAAGCACCTCCATTCATTTGGATTTGAATTTTGGCAGAATCCTGTTGCTTGGTAGCTGTAATAGTAATACCGGTATTAGTATTTGGAACACTTGCTGTATAAGAATAAGTACTTGCCGAAAATACAGGAGAAATCGTACCCGCCGTTGTAGTTATTGCCGACAGGTTTGCATTGTTGGAATAGGTAGGCCCATTGCGAAGCACCACAAAACTATTACTTGTATTATCCAACACTACAGCATCAATTTTGCCATCACCATCAACATCACCCATTGTATGGAAAACATTGGCTGTACCTGTCGAGAAGCCTACCGCAGTTACAAATGAAGGAGTCGTTTTTTTTTTACTATTTTTTAATACAGAGATAATACCAGCACTATTTGCGTTGGTAATATCCACTTTTCCATCCCCATCTATGTCTGCCAAGCCAATTGATTGAGCAGAAGCAGCTGTTGTTTTATTAACCGCTGTGCTTAAACTAATTGTATTTGAGAAACTAGTATTTCTTAAGATACTTACACTACCCGAAGTAAAGTTTGAGGTAATGATGTCTAATTTCCCATCGTTGTCTATATCTCCTAATGCAACAGCTTGAGGCCCGGTTCCTACGGAATAATCTACTTTTGCAGCCATTGCTGTAGTCCCTGTCATAGAAGTAAGATTTTTTATGACTGAAACACTATTACCCGAGTTATTGGCAACTACAATATCAATATTCGTATCTCCATCAATATCTCCAATTGCCACACCATGAGGACTCGTACCTGTTGGATATTCAACTTTAGTAGCAAAACTAATGGCAGTTGACGTGGAGGTATTTAATAGTATTGAAATGGTATTTTTCAATCCATTGGTCGCTATAATATCCAAATATCCATCATGGTCAATGTCTCCAACTGCAATTGCATTTGTATTGTAGCCCGTAGTGCCGGTTGCTCCATTTACCCTTGCAGCAAAACTTATAGTACCACTTGTACAATTATTTTTAAATACAGACACATTGGTCGAACCATTGTTGAGTACTACAATATCCATTTTACGGTCATTATCCATATCTGCTAAAAGAACAGCAGAGGGTTTTACACCTGTGGCATAATCCACTTTTGCGTCAAAACTAAAGTTACCTATCGTACTCGTGTTTCTAAAAACAGACACCGTATTAGCGGTATTATTCACCACTACCACATCTGGCTTTGCATCTCCATCTACATCTCCTACAGCCACTGCAAGAGGGTTTGTGCCTGTAGTGAAAGGGGCACTAGCATTCATATCGCCTGCCAATATAGAACCTTTATTAGGGCTATATGTTGGATTAAAAAATACATTACTAGTGCCGTATCGTACGTTTATTCTATCGCACACAATTACAGGCCCATAAGTTGCCCCAACAGGTACTGTAACAGTTAAACTGGTAGTAGAAGCGTAGGTATAGTTCGTAACTCTAGCGTTTCCAAAGTAAACTTCTGTCCATGCCACAGTACCAGGGAAATCAGTCCCTTTAATAGTAACAGTAGAACCAACAGGACCACTAGTAACGGAAAGACTAGTAATAATTGGGGCATTTGCAAAGCTAGAAAAAGTAATTAGAGACAGTAAAAACGAGGACAGTACCACCTTGTGGCAATTTTGTACAATTCTATGCATAAATTATTATAAGGGACAAAAAAAGGATTGCAAATAAAAGGAATTTTAAGCGTAAATCATAGATAGATTGAAATATACTATTAGCTAGAAACGGACACTGTAAAGAGAGAGTCCTGAATGACTGGGTGCAATGTAACCCTTTCACACCTCAAAACAGCTAACAAAAGTGGGGATAGAAACCCTAAACAGGCTTTACCAAGGGTGATGAATAGATCTGACTTCCTGGCGGAGTTCTTAACATTTCCCCCTAGTTTATGAGAATTTGAGTACGCATTCGAGATGGATAAAATGTTTTGCTGCCAACATAGTTCTATCTTTTTGGCAAAAACTGCTGTTTGCTGGCAACATAGTTCTATACTGACAGCAAACAGCCTTGCTTACTGCCAACATAGTTCTATACTCGCAGCAAAACATCTTGCTTACTGGCAACATAGTTCTACACTGATAGCAAACAGCCTTGCTTATTGCCAACATAGTTCTATACTCGCAGCAAAACATCTTGCTTACTGGCAACATAGTTCTACACTGACAGCAAACAGCCTTGCTTGCCCAAAAAGTAGTTCTATACTGGCAGCAAATCACTTTTTCTCATTGAATAGTAGTTGTAATTAACCCTAATAAAAATAAAATAGCCTGTTTGAAAGTAATTACTTCCAAACAGGCTATTTCTTATCACTAACCACTAATCACCAAAAGCTAGCATCAGTCCTTCATTAGTTTGACATTGCTCACTTTCCTATCAACTATATATCAAGCAATGCAATACATAAACTTATTTTATGCTTTATATTAAAAGTATAAATGAAATATTATAAAAACAACCTTGCATATTTGTTCTGATAGTTAGAAACAAAGAGAATTTGATGCAGTTAATACAGATTACACGGCAAAAGTGGAGCTTAAAATGTAAATTCAACGCTATCAGCACTTCAATTAGAACTGCAAATGGTGTGAATAGTGTAACAGATTTGTTAATTCAATTAAAAATGAGTCTCTATCTCAACTTACTGTGACCAATGAGTGTTGGTTGTGATTACGTATAATGTTTAAGTGAAAAATAATAAATATTTTTAATCAGAATTGTAATTTATCAATATGGAGTCAACCCACAAAGTATCTATTTTAAAGTCAATCAAAAAGCTATTCGCGGTTCTAAAGCTTGATGCAAAAGATATATCTGCCATTTATATGTTCGCCATTTTAGCCGGGTTAGTCCAACTATCGCTTCCATTGGGGATTCAGACAATTATCAGTTTGGTCATAGCAGGGTCTATTTCTACATCGATTATAGTCTTGATTGCATTGGTGGTAGTTGGTACTTTCTTGTATGGCTTATTACAAATCAGACAAATGCAAGTGATTGAAAGGGTGGAACAAAAGCTTTTTCTACGCTATTCCTTTGACTTTACCGATAGATTGCCCAAGATTAATGTAGAAAAAATGGATAACTACTACCTCCCCGAATTAGTTAACAGATTTTTTGAGGTAATATCCTTACAGAAGGGATTAGAAAAGCTGTTGCTCGACCTTCCTACTGCGGCAATTCAAATCATACTAGGGATCATTCTATTGGCCTTCTATCATCCCGTGTTTATAGGATTTGGAATGGCACTTCTACTCATAACGTTCATTATCATTAGAGTCACTTCTCTGGAAGGATTGACCGCGGCACTAAAAGCAAGCGATTACAAATATGGCATTGCAAACTGGATAGAAGAAATTGCCAGAGCAATCAAGATATTTAAATATACCAAAGGCACATCCATTCATTTGAATAAAAGCGATCAACTATTGGGAGGATATCTTTCTGCAAGAACTTCTTATTTCAAGATACTCCTCACCCAATCTTGGACTTTAGTTGCTTTCAAAGTACTCATTACTGCTGGAATGTTGATAGTAGGCACTTTGTTATTGGTGGATCAACAGATAAACATCGGGCAATTCATTGCAGTGGACATTGTAATCCTTACTATCATGGGGTCTATTGAGAAACTAATTGGCAACCTCGAGAAACTATATGATGCGCTTACTTCGGTAGAGAAATTAAGTAAGATTACTGAAGCAGAACAAGAAGAAAGTGGCACCCTTACTCTAGATAATAAGATTGAAGGTGTCAGCATCAAGTTTTCGAATGTTTCTTATGGCTACCCCAACCAAAAACAAGTACTAAACAACATAGAACTAACCATTGAGGCTGGCAAGACAGTTCACCTATCGGGAAAGTCTGGTTCGGGCAAATCAACTCTTTTGCGACTGTTAACAGGTGCATTCAAAAACTTTGAGGGAAGTATACAAATAGAAGATATCCCTATTGGCAATTATAATCTTCCAAGCCTGAGGTCACTCACAGGGATATTGTTGCACGATCAGAATGTATTTCACGGCACATTGCTCGAAAACCTTACAATGGGCAACAAAGACATTTCTGTAGAAGAGATAATGACCTTATCTAAAATAGTTGGCCTGAATGCGTTTATTCAATCCTTACCCAATGGTTTAGATACCGTTCTTGCACCACAAGGTAGTAAACTCACCTTGAAGATTAAAAGGAATATTGCTTTATGCAGGGCCTTGCTAGGACAGCATCGCCTTTTGCTACTGGAATCGCCCTTTGACCACCTAACAGAAAAAGAGGAGGTAGAAGTATTAAACTTTATCAAGAAAAACAAGAAGTCAACAGTTATTCTAACTTCTTCTAATAATCATCTGGCAAACAAGTGTGAACAAGAATTCATACTTAACTGATACAGACAATAACCAACCTTACTTTAATTGAAAATATATTAATAGGATGCACTCAACAAAACAGCACTACACTGTAAATATGCTTAAAGCATATAATCAGGTTTATAGAATTGATAAGCAAAATAAGATTAAGAAATGGCTCTTAGGCATACTGGTAACCATCATTATCATCATGTTTTTGCCTTGGACACAAAACATTCGGGCAAAAGGAACAATCACTTCCTTGCGTCAGGAAAGTAGGTTACAAGAAGTAAATACAGTTATAGCAGGACGAGTAATGAAGTGGTATGTGAAAGAAGGGGATTTTGTAAAAGCTGGAGACACGCTTCTTCGATTAGGGGAAGTGAAAGTAGAGTATTTTGACACCAGCCTCATCAACAGAACGCAAGAACAGATAAATGCTAAACAACAAAGTATTGAAGGATATAAAAGCAAAGCAACCACGTCCATAATACAGATGGATGCACTGAAACAGGGCAAGGACTTGAAGTTGCAATCGCTTGACAACAAAATCAAACAACAACAACTGAAGGTTTACAGTGATAGTACCGACCTGATAGCAATTAAAAATGAATTAGGCATCTACAAGCGTCAACTGGATGCCGCTAGAGTTATGTTGGACAGTGGCGCTATTTCATTGGTTGACTTTGAGAAAAGAAAAGTTAGCTTTCAAAATGCACAGGCAAAAAGGATTAGTGGAGAGAATAAATACCTACAAGATAAGCAAGAGTTGATAGCCCTAGCCATTGAAAAGAATAGTGCCATACAGGATTATACTGATAAGATTGCCAAAGCAGAAGGAGAAAAGTTTGCATCGTTTTCTAATGTGGCGAGTACCGAAGCCGAAGTTTCTAAACTGCAAAACACCTATGCAAACTATGATGCCAGAAACAACTTCTATTACATCCTAGCACCTCAGACTGGTCAGGTTACTAAAATAAAGAAAGAAGGTATTGGTGAAATGCTGAAAGAGGGGGAGATTGTTGCAGAGATAGTTCCTACTCAAAACGCCTATGCTGTAGAAATGTATATTGACCCAATGAACCTGCCTTTGGTTGAAATAGGACAAAAGGTACGCTTTATTTTTGATGGATTCCCTGCCATCATATTCAGTGGTTGGCCCAAAAACAGTTATGGAACGTTTGGTGGAAAGATTGTAGCTGTAGA
>CANGFK010000196.1 GCA_947452925.1 Chitinophagaceae bacterium
CAGAGAATCTTTTGGTGAAAATTATTGATAAGAATAATCCTGCTTCCATTGTATTTACCAAAGAACTAAACAATATCAATCTTCAAAAGGGAGCAAATACAATATCCGTTAAGGTTGATGCCCCGAAGGCAAAACTCTGGGATACAGAGAACCCCAATCTTTATGTTGCTTCAATTTCCATAAAAGACAAACAGAAAACAGTAGATACTGATGAACAGACCTTCGGCTTCCGTTGGTTTGAATTGGCAGGTATTGGAGATGATGCGATGTACAAGTTGAATGGAAAACGAATGGTGTTAAGAACGTCTATCAGTTGGGGTTTCTGGCCCGTGAATGGTATTTTTCCTACACCCGAACTAGCTGAAAGGCAAATTAAGCTAGCCAAATCTATGGGGTTGAATATGCTTAACTTTCATCGTTGCATTGGTCAGCCAATAGTGATGGAACTCGCTGACAAACTTGGTTTATTGTATTATGAGGAGCCTGGTAATTATCAGGCAGGGAACAAAGATGCTTTTTCCCGTACTTGCTTGAGAGAGAAATTGTGCAGAATGGTAAAGAGAGATAGAAGTCATCCTTGTATGGTTATTTATAATATGCAAAATGAGATGCGCGATGTTGATAGTACTTTGTTTCTGTCTCATAGAAGTGATATGCATGCCGCCCACGAGATTGACCCTTCTCGCACTATAACCCGCACTTCTGGCTGGGCTGTTGGGGCAGATGTAGATGACCAAGCTAAGTTGCATAGTCGCCCTATGGATACCGTTCAATACTTGCATGGTTGGTACGACTATCATCGTGCGCCCGGCCCACACACTTGGACACAGGCTTATTACCAAGACCCAACTCATTATTATGGGTATACCACCAACAAAAAAGAGATTGTTTATTGGGGAGAAGAGGGCGCATTATCTACTCCTTCTAGATTGCAATTGATAAAGAATGAGATAGAAAAGCAACCAAATATTGGATGGGATGGTGCCATGTATTTGCAGGAATACAATGATTTCGATCAATTTATCAAGGATAAGAAGTTACAGAATAGCTTCCCTTCTGTAGATGCTTTAACCACTGCGATGGGCACTATATCTCTGGAACATCAAGGTAGAAAGATTG
Organism: Chitinophagaceae bacterium; assembly: GCA_947452925.1. Classification (GTDB taxonomy): domain Bacteria; phylum Bacteroidota; class Bacteroidia; order Chitinophagales; family Chitinophagaceae; genus Parasediminibacterium. The sequence continues at coordinate 1,120 of CANGFK010000196.1, forward strand.
AAAACATAAGGATTGGAAATGTATCGGATGGTTATGCTATCAATGGCTGGGAATCGGAGATTATAGAAAACCACTCGGGCATTGTAGATTGCTACCGTAACCCAAAAGCAGATGCGTCTATTCTTGCTTATTATAACCAGCCTTTGTATGTGGCAGTGAAACCTCGTAAGCAAGTAATAGATATGCCAGGTAATGTTTTGATTGACTTCTATATTATTAATGAAAAAGATATTAAAGGCAATCATACGCTTAGAGTTACAGTAAAAGACCCAATGGGAAACGTTGTTTACACTAAACATGTTCCTGTAATAATTTCAGGTGGTGCTATCTATGGTGAACAGATAGCAGATGCAATACAAGTAGGCTTGGACAATTTACAAGCGACTGGGATGTATAAAATCGAAGCCGTGTTAGTAGATGGCAAAGGCAATCAAATTGCAACAGGCAGAGATGAAGTATTGGGAGTAGATTGGAAAAGTGGCGCATTAAAAGGGGAAGGAGCGGTTTGGGATTATGCAGGTATCACCAAGCAATTCTTGAAGGAACAAAAGGGAAAGGATGTAAGAGATTTTACTGGCGAAGAAAAGAAGCTTGATTGGTTATTGGTTAGCCGTTCTCCAAAGGGAGGGGATATGGGAATAGTGCCTAATGAACAATTAAGAGATGTAACAGGAAATCAAAAGGGACTTACCGCAACGTATTATAATGGAGCTGATTTTAATAGTCAGGTAGCACAGCAGGTTGATAAGAATGTGAACCTAGTGGTTAGTTTAGGTGCGACGCCTCACCCTGCTGTGCCAGCTACTTTTAACTACAGTATTAAGTGGGATGGACAATTGATACCGCCTTATAGTGGAACTTATAATTTTAAGATGGAAGTAGGCTATGGTGGTGATGGTTCGTTGACTATCGATGGAAAGAAGTTTACAGTCGACAAGAAGACAAAAGCAATAATAGGGGAGCTGCAATTGGTAGCAGGAAAAGCGGTTACAATTAATGCTTCTTTGCAACATAGACGACATCAAGGCTCCTGCAGATTGTTTTGGAGTATTCCAGATCCTAAACCTATTGATGTTCAAGCAATAATAGACAGAGTTAAAAATGATGGCACCTCGTTAATCATTATTGATAATGTAGCTTCCTGGATGGATGTAATAGCAAAGAATACCCCGGTGAAGTATACAAATAAATTTGTGGTGGGTACTAATTGGTTAGGTGGAGTTGCCTTTGCAAAACAACATCCATTATTTAAAGATTTACCTGTTAATCAAGGACTTAACTGGCCGTATGAAGCGGTGGTGCATAATGGAAACGAGCGTGTGGGATTGATTATGGAAGGAGAGGAGCTTGTTGCAGGATCATATCATTGTTTTCCACAGCAACTAGGCACTAGTGTTGGGATAATAAATTGTGGTAAGGGAAAGATTGTGTTTTCTACATTGGATATCTACAATAACCTGCAATCTAGTGAATCAACTTCCGCTGTAGCAAAGAAGTTATTGTGTAATTATATTGATTACGGACAGAGTAAGTAGCGAATTGAACCTAGTGCCTACGTTTATCTGCTTAATGATACTAATTGTCTCAGACTGAGTAAGTTAATTACACAGTCTGAGGCAATGTATTGAATCCATTTCCTGACCAAGAATTAGCTTATAAAAAGTCTTCGTTGTTGTCTTCCGTTTGTTCCTCTTCGCCTGATGCTTCTTCTTCACCATCTTCGCCAAAACCGTCATTTACCTCTTTCAGGTCGTATTTCTCTTCTATGTCCGCAAATTTTTCACCGAGCAAACTCTTTGTACCATATTGTGGTGGTCCAATCCCTTCCTTACGGGTAATGGTTGGGTAAGTAGTTTTACTGCTTTCTTCTTTGGTAACACTTATAAGTGCCACTTGAAAGCCCCAGTTCTTTGCAAAGTCGTATACATAGATAAAACGTTGATTAGTGTCTTTTATCTCACTTGCAATAGTTGTTTCATCCATCAAGAGGGGAGGTGCAACGTATGGTTTATCGTATTGTGCAAGACTTATTTCTCTACCTCGCAACCACAAATCATTGCTTCGATAGAAGGTGGCTTTGTGTTTATTGTCAAAATCGTAAGAAGTTAATATAGCAAGATGTAAATCCTTAAATGTCTGTGTGTGTTTTATTGCGATATCTCTATAAACCGAATCGTCTTCCTCAAAATAAACCCTAAACTTTAAAATTGCCATGTAGATAGTTATGTAATGAAATATGAAGAATAAAATATGAAATATAAAACTGGATGTTTGAGTAATATTAATGGCAAATTACTTTCCACTCCTATTTCACACCTAATATTCCATCTTTCAATCCGCTAATGTAATACTTAAATAGGTTTCAAATTTAATTCTTCTGCTTGTTTTAGCATAAATTGAAAAGCTTCCTCGTAACTATTGGGGATAACTCCATCCAAAATGGCATTACGAATAGCATCCTTTATAACACCAACAGGCTTACTAGGGGAAAGGTTGAATGTTTGCATAATAATTTCTCCTGTAATAGGCGGCTGCCAATTGCGGATATGATCTTTTTCTTCTACTTCCTTTAGTCTCTCCTTTACCAATTCGAAGTTTTGCAAATAGCGTTTTACCTTTTGCTTATTCTTGCTGGTAATGTCTGCACTACAAAGCAGCATGAGCGATTCAATGTCTTCTCCTGCATCAAACAACAAACGCCTGATGGCACTATCTGTAATGTTTTCTTTAGTGAGACTAATTGGACGAAGATGTAACTCAACAAGCTTCTGCACTAGTCTCATTTTATCATTTAATGGAAGTTTTAATCTGGCAAATATTTTAGGAACCATTCTTGCGCCAACCACCTCATGACCATGAAAGGTAAAGCCATGCCCAACTTCAAACCGTTTGGTTGCAGGTTTGGCAATATCATGAAGCAAAGCCGCCCAACGAAGCCATAAATCATCGGTATTTTCAGCTATATTGTCAATCACTTGCAACGTATGATAAAAGTTGTCTTTATGACCTAATCCGTCAACATATTCTGCCCCATGTAAGGCCATGATTTGTGGAAAAATAATAGTCATCAATCCACTCTTGCTTAATAAATCTAGTCCGATACTCGGTTTCTTTGCCAGTAGTATCTTATTCAGTTCGTCGGTAATCCTTTCTTGTGAAACTATTTTAATCCTCGCCGCATTATCAATTATCGCTTGAAAAGTAACAGGAGCAATAGTGAAGTTTAGTTGTGTAGCAAACCTGATGGCCCTCATCATCCGCAATGGATCATCACTAAAAGTCTGTAATGGGGCAAGTGGTGTTTCAATAATGCCTCTTTCTATATCTACCAGCCCACAAAAAGGGTCTATCAACCTGCCAAAATCATTCTTATTCAAGCTTATTGCGAGTGCATTGATGGTAAAGTCTCTTCTGTTTTGGTCATCTTCCAGCGTGCCGGGAGCAACCACAGGTTTACGACTATCAAAGTCGTAACTTTCTTTTCTTGCACCCACAAATTCTATTTCGAAGCCATCTTCTAATTTTATTTGTGCCGTACCAAAAGTTTTAAAATAGGCAACTGTTGGTTTAGGATTAAATCTTTCCGCTACCTTACAAGCTAGTTCAATACCATCACCCAAACAAACAATGTCGGCATCCTTCGTAGGACGACCTATGATTTTATCACGGACGAAACCTCCTATCAAATAAGCATCTATCCCCAAATCCTGCGCAGCGGCAGCTATCTTTTTTAATAAGAAAATTTCTCTATCTGTACAATTTATATCCATATTTCGAAATATGAACTATGAGCTATGAAATAGGAAATAGGAGCACTTTATTTTGACGGTTATTGAATGATTCATAACACCGGATTTAAACAACTCATATTTCATATTTCATACTTCCTAGTTCTTTTAACAGTTGTTCGTTAGTTATTTTGTTGGCACAATCAAAATGTCCCAAAGGACAAGCCTTTTTACCATGCAATCCACAAGGTCGGCAAGATAATCTTTCTTCAATTTCCACCACAAAGCTTTTGTCGCTCAGTGGACCGTAGCCGAAGCCTACAATTGTAGAACAATAAACAGCTGTTACAGGCGCATTTACGCTAGATGCGAAATGCATGGGTGCAGAGTCATTAACATAATTCATTATAGCACCTTTTTGTAATGCAGCAGACTGTAGAAAGTTTAGTTTTCCCGCTAGATTCACCACATTTGGGTGTGCTTTAGAGGTGATTATTTCATTGCAAAGCGGAGTATCAGTTGGACCACCTATCAAGAAAATATTGAAATGCTCAGGCACTTGTTTAATGAAATTAATCCATTTGTTGGTGGGAAACTGTTTGGTAAACCACACAGATGCGGGTGCAATACACAGATAAGGTGTTGTTTGATATGGTTTGACAAAAGCAAAATCCTCCTCGCTTGGATACAATTTTGGCTTTGCGGCTTGGTCATCAGTCATTGCTTTTATCAACAAATGATTCCGCTCTATCTCATGAAGAACTTTGCCTTCATTACCACTGAACACATGTTTTATTTTCTGTGAGAATAGAAAACTAAACGGGTTTTTATCAAATCCAATAGTTTCCTTTGCTTTTGAGAAGGCTGTAATAAAACCTGTTGCTCCATAACGTTGAAGGTTAATTACTTGATCATATCTTGTATTTATTATTCTTTTAAGCAACTGAAAAAGATGCTTGTATTTATTTTCTTTCTTGTGCCAGATTAGTACCTCATGTAAAAATGGATGCTGGTAAAACAAGGATTCATTTCCTTTTCTAACTAAGAAATCTATTTCTGCAGTTGGATAATGTTGGTGTAGCTTCTCAAGTAAACCAGTTGCTAAAACAACATCACCAATAAAAGCAGTCTGTATAATCAATATTCTTTGCATCGGCGCAAAACTAATGGTGAAGGTGCATTAATTGATGGTCATTTTCTAACAGGAAACAGCAATCTGATATGTGACATATTATTTCGTAAATCTCTACCTCTTTTACAATATACACTTCAATGAATAGGATTTAGTTCTTAGAATTGCCACCTTATACAAAAATATTAAGTCATAGAACCGACAGCTTCTTACACTATTATGTTTGTTAGTCTTCTAGCAGATTTTGACAATAAGCAGAGAGTGATAAAAAGGGTATAAAACATATTGTAGCTTTACAATGGCTATGATTTCATTCCTCTTAGCTATCAAACTAGTTTCGGCAATTTTTTTTATAGCTATGAACCAACATGCAAAGAATAGCTATTATAAATCCCTTAGAGATTGATCAATTGAATGCAAATTGCTTAAATGTGGAGTTATAGTGATTGGATTACTTGAGGTTGCTGTAGTGGTGGATGTGCCTAAATAGTAAAGCCCATCTATCTTAGATATTGAAACTAAGGTTACTTTTGAGTCTACAGGAATACCTGCAACACCATAACTTTTGCCCTGAGGATTTGCTTTTAATCTCACAATTGTCTTTGTTTCATTAAATACAGCATATACAACGGTATTCTTGTTTGTAAAGTTGATGGGAAGGAAAGCATTCAAGCGTGTCTTATTGGGATTGGAATTTAAAAAGTTAGCGCATCCAAACCATCCTATTTTGTTGCTGGTTATCAAGTAGCCATTGTTTGAACCACCTGAAGATCCATTACCTACATAAGTTGGCGCTACTGGGCCATGATTGAGTTGGGGAAGCCATAATGTA
>CANGFK010000197.1 GCA_947452925.1 Chitinophagaceae bacterium
GATGCCGCGGCAAAGGAAAACTGCAAGTTGAAGTTTGTGGCTCAGTTCGAGAATCAGAAGGCTGCTGTTGGTTTGCAACATATTCCTTCACATAGCGACTTCTATCATTTATATGGAAAAGATAACCTTGTTTTGTTCTACACCGAGCGTTACCCCGAGCAACCAATGGTTATAAAGGGAGCAGGTGCGGGTGCAGATGTTACGGCAAGTGGCATATTTGCAGACATTATGCGAGTGGTATAAGTTATAAAAGTTCTTTTAAGACTGATAAAAGGGATACATTTTGTGGCATCCGAGGTTTCGGTTATCATTTCCGAGGTCTCGGATGCCGCTTCCGAGACCTCTTTTCTCGCATCCGAGACTTCGGATGTAGTTTCCGAGGTTTCGTTTGTCATATCCGAGACCTCGTTTGTCGTATCCGAGATCTCGGATGCCGCTTCCGAAGTCTCGGTTGTTGCTTCCGAAACCTCGGAAATGGAGTTTTAGGCATCTTTAATTTTAATAAAAAAGGAGGAGAATCATTCCTTTTCATTCAAATCAATCTAATCATAACTTTATATGAATCTGATTAAAAAATATTACGCCCCCTTTTACTCCCCTTTAGGGGATGGGGGTGGAAGCGTGAGCTCTGTTTCTGTTCTTTCCCCCGCTACTGTAGCCAATGTGGTTTGTGGGTTCGATATTTTAGGCTTCGCCTTGAATAATCCTAATGATGAAGTAACCATTTCATTGAGTGATGAGGTGGGTGTTCAAATCATTAATCAAGATGATTTCGACTTACCAACTGATCCTGAAAAGAATGTTTCTGGAGCAGCTTTATTGGCAATGTTGGAAGAATGTCCCGATGTAAAAGGCTTTACTTTAATCAGTAAAAAACATATCAAACCCGGTAGTGGCATTGGAAGTAGTGCGGCAAGTGCGGCAGGACCCGTGGTGGCAGCAAACTATTTATTGGGCAACCGTTTTAGTAAGGAAGACTTAGTGCGTTTTGCCATGTTTGGAGAGAAAGTGGCAAGCGGGGTGAAACATGCCGACAATATTGCGCCTGCTATTTATGGAGGCGTTACCCTGATTCGTTCTATTTTCCCTTTGGATATCATCACCATTGATGCTCCAGAATTATATGTTACCGTAGTTCATCCGCAGATAGAAGTTCGTACGGCCGATGCAAGAATGATTCTAAAGCAAAACGTTTTATTAAAGAACGCCATCAAGCAATGGGGCAATATCGCTGGTTTAGTTGCAGGATTAATCAAACACGATTATGAATTGATTGGTCGCAGTTTGGAAGATGTAATCATCGAACCTGTTCGCAGCATCTTGATTCCAGGGTTTAACGAAGTGAAATCCAAGTGCAAGGAAGCTGGTGCATTGGGTGGTGGCATCAGTGGAAGTGGCCCTTCTATTTTTATGTTAAGTAAGGACGAAGCAACTGCTAAAGCCGTAGAAAAAGAAATGAGTAGCATCTATGAAAGAATAGGATTGGATTACCAGACACATTTGACAACGATTAATCAGGAGGGAGTGAAGTTGGTAACCCAATAAGTAAAATATTAAATAGCTGGTAGAGCCATAAAAGAAATACTTTTGGTGATGAAATCCAGCGAACTTGTTAGATTACTGAAAAAAGATGGCTGGTTTGTGATTAGGCAAAAAGGTAGCCACATGATAATGGGACATCCTACAAAAAGTGGTCAGATTGTTTGTCCTAGTCACGGCAGTCAGGAAGTGGGTAAAGGCTTGGAATTGAAAATTAAAAAAGATGCAGGCATCAACTAAACTTATATCATGAAAATTGAAGTGATAATAGAAAAGACAAAGACAGGCTATTCAGCTTATGCTCAAAAGTATCCTGTCTATACGGTTGGAGCTTCTTTGGAGGAACTAAAAATAAACATCATTGATGCTTTGAATCTGCATTTTGAACCACAAAATAAAATTGTTTCGGATAAAGATTTAAAGATAGACTTAGACTTGCCTCAGTTTTTTCAATACTATAAAGTGATCAATGTTGAAGCCCTTTCTGAAAGGATAGGAATTAACCAACAAGTTCTATTGCAATATATAAATGGAAGTAAAAAACCTACACTAACACAAACTCAACGTATTCTAAAAGGAGTTCAACAGGTAGGCAATGAGTTGGCTTCTGTTAGATTTATCCTCTAATTGTTTTTATTTAATATGAATTATTATAGTCTCAATAATCAATCTCCAAAAGTGACTTTTGGAGAAGCAGCTCTAAGAGGGCAAGCACCTGATAAAGGCTTATATTTTCCTGAGAAAGTTCCTACGCTTCCTGATGGATTTATAAAGAATATCAAGAACCTTTCAAAGGAAGAGATTGGGTTTACTGTAATGAAACCTTATGTGGGTGATAGCTTGCCAACCGACGTGTTGCAGCAGATTATCAATGAAACCATCAATTTCGATTTTCCTTTAGTCCCTATTACAGACAACATCTCTTCTTTGGAGCTTTTCCATGGCCCTACGCTTGCCTTTAAGGATGTGGGTGCTAGGTTCATGAGCCGTTGTTTGGGTTATTTCAATCGCAATGCCTATCATCATACTACTGTTTTGGTGGCTACTTCTGGCGATACCGGTGGTGCCGTTGCCAATGGCTTCTTGGGTGTTGATGGCATTGATGTAGTTATTTTATATCCTTCGGGAAAGGTTAGTAAGATTCAGGAATTGCAGCTGACTACCTTGGGTAAGAATATTAAAGCCATTGAGGTAAACGGAACTTTTGATGATTGCCAGGCAATGGTAAAACAAGTGTTTGCCGACAAAGATCTAAATAATAAACTATCCCTTACTTCTGCAAATTCAATCAATGTGGCGCGTTGGTTGCCGCAGCAGTTGTATTACTTTTTGGCTTACCAACAGTGGCAACAAGACGAACCGCCAGTGATTTGCGTTCCGAGCGGAAATTTTGGCAATATCTGTGCGGGTGTCATTGCAAATATTTCTGGTTTACCCGTAAAACATTTCCTTGCTGCTTGCAATGCAAATGATGTGGTACCCGAATATATGCAAACAGCCAAATATGTTCCAAAGCCAGCAATAGCAACAGTTTCGAATGCGATGGATGTAGGAAATCCAAGCAATTTTATACGAATTATTGAGTTATTCCATCAGCAGTTTGACTCTCTAAAATCAATGTTTAGCAGTGTTAGTATTTCTGACGAAATTACAGTCGATACCATAAAAAGAGTTTATTCAGGGCATAATTATACCCTCGATCCGCATGGAGCAGTGGCTTATTACGCTTTGGAACAGTACTTGAAGGAAGAGGGCAAGTCTCTTGAAAAAGGAATAATATTGGAAACAGCACATCCAGTAAAATTCCCTGATACGGTGGAAGAAGCAATAGGAACTGAAGTTGCCATTCCAGAAGAAGTGAAGTACTTATTGAATCAACAAAAGCAAAGCATTTTAATGGAGCCGAACTTTGAAGCTTTGAAAGAATGGTTGATGAATAGGTAATAGTTTTAGGTTATAAGTATTAAGTTATACGTTAAAAAGAGAGACTATCTAGCTAAATGCGGATAGTCTTTTTTATTGTTAAAAGTTGAATTTATAACATAAGTCATAAAATCGAACTAGATAAGGGCGAACTTCATTTTGAAAAATAATAAATACCCGTTCAGGGAAAGAATATGAATTTGAATAATTACACCATCAAAGCGCAGGAAACCATTGGTGCTGCTCAACAGTTGGCATTTAATAATGGCAATCCTAACATTGAAACTAATCATTTATTGAAGGCATTATTGAAGGATGAGGATAGTTCTGTAGACTATCTTTTAAAGAAAAACGCTGTTAATACTAGCCTGATCCAAACTAAGTTAGAAGAAAGCATCAAACGTTTACCAAAGGCAAATGGCGTTGAACCTGCCACCACAATGGGTAGGGATTTAAACAATGTATTCTTAAAAGCCACTGCTTCTATCGGCAAGTTTAAGGATGAATTTGTAAGCGTAGAACATTTACTGCTTGGTCTATTGCAGGTGAATGACGATACTGGGAAATTGCTAAAAGATGCTGGACTAACTGAAAAAGGATTGATTGCTGCCATTACGGATTTGAGAAAGGGTAGTACGGTTAATTCTCAAACAAGTTCTAATCAATACAATGCCTTGCAGAAATATGCAAAGAATTTGAATGACTTGGCACGCCAAGGCAAGCTTGATCCTGTAATTGGGCGTGATGAAGAGATAAGACGCACGCTGCATATATTGACTAGGAGAAGTAAAAATAACCCCATTTTAGTGGGTGAACCTGGTGTTGGTAAAACAGCCATTGCAGAAGGTTTGGCCATGCGAATTGTGAATGGTGATGTGCCTGAGAACTTGAAGAGTAAAGTAATTTTCGCATTGGATATGGGCTTGCTCATAGCAGGAGCAAAGTACAAGGGAGAGTTTGAAGAAAGATTGAAAGCTGTTGTAAAAGAAGTGAGCGAAAGCGATGGAGACATTATTTTATTCATCGATGAAATCCATACGCTGATTGGTGCAGGTGGTGGCGAAGGAGCGATGGATGCTGCCAACATATTAAAACCTGCTTTGGCAAGAGGTGAATTGAGAGCCGTTGGTGCAACTACTTTGAATGAATACCAGAAATACTTTGAGAAAGATAAGGCATTAGAACGTCGTTTCCAACGAGTTTTGGTAGATGAACCTTCTGTAGAAGATGCAGTTAGTATTCTTCGTGGGATAAAGGATAAGTACGAAAGCCACCATCATGTACAGATAAAAGATGAGGCCATTATTGCCGCTGTGGAATTGTCTCATCGTTATATTACCGATCGCTTCTTACCTGATAAGGCAATAGATTTAATTGATGAAAGTGCCGCCAAGCTTCGGTTGGAAATGAATAGTATGCCCGAGGAATTGGACAAACTTGAAAGAAGTATCAGGCAACTGGAAATAGAAAGAGAGGCCATTAAGAGAGAGAATGATGCGGATAAATTGAAAGAATTATCTCTTCAAATATCTTTATTAAGTGTAGAAAGAGATACGCTGAAAGCAAAATGGAAACAAGAAAGGGAGATAGTTGATAAGATTCAAAATGCTAAAGCTGAAATTGATGAGTTGAAGATTGAAGCTGAACGTGCCGAACGTGATGGCGATTTTGGAAAGGTGGCCGAGATACGTTATGGCAAGATAAAGGCACAGGAAAAACTAATTGAGGATACAACAGCCGATTTGGATAAGATGAGCGAAAAGCGTTTGCTTAAAGAAGAAGTGGATGCAGAAGACATTGCAGAAGCGGTAGCTAAAGCAACGGGTATTCCTTTGAGCAAGATGTTGCAAAGCGAACGGGAAAAGCTATTGAACCTTGAAGATGAATTGCACAAAAAAGTAGTTGGTCAAGAAGAAGCCATTACCGCTGTTGCAGATGCCATCCGTAGAAGTAGGGCAGGATTGCAAGACCCGAAAAAGCCAATTGGTTCCTTTATCTTCTTGGGAACTACGGGTGTTGGTAAAACAGAACTGGCTAAAGCGCTTGCTGATTATTTGTTTGATGATGAAAACATGATGACCCGTATTGATATGAGCGAGTATCAGGAAAAGCATACCGTTAGCCGTTTGGTGGGTGCGCCTCCAGGATATGTGGGTTATGATGAAGGCGGACAATTAACAGAGGCCGTTCGCAGAAAACCTTACAGTGTGGTACTGTTGGATGAGATAGAAAAAGCACATCCAGATGTTTATAATGTATTGCTTCAAGTGTTGGATGATGGCCGCTTGACGGATAATAAAGGCCGCGTAGTGAACTTTAAGAATACCATTATTATCATGACCAGCAATATGGGTAGTACTATTATTCAGGATGCTTTTGAAGATATAAACGAGGATAACAGGGAAGCCATAGTAGAAAAAACAAAAGTGGAGGTGATGAATTTGTTAAAACAAACCATTCGCCCTGAGTTCTTGAATAGGATTGATGAAGTTATCATGTTTCAGCCTTTGCTGAAGAAAGAAATAAAAGGTATCATCAAGATTCAGTTGGAAGGATTGAAAACATTGGTTGCAAAGAATGGTATTTCCTTAGAGTTTACAGATTATTTATTGGAATATCTTTCAGAGAATGGTTACGATCCACAGTTTGGGGCTAGACCATTGAAGAGATTGATTCAAAAAGAAATCATCAATCAGTTAAGTAAAAAGATTCTTGGTGGAAGCATTGATAAAACAAAACCTGTTTTAGTAGATGTGTTTGATAATGTGGTGGTATTTAGAAATGAGGAATAGTAATTGAAACTGATTATAACAAACAAATAAAGGCTATCACAACCCAATGTGATAGCCTTTAATGTATACTTTATTTTATGAATGCTTATGCACTACAGCTTTCGCAAGCTTCTCTATTATCTAGGGAACAAGCTATTTGTTCGGCTGCTTCTGTCTTTGTTTGTGATAAAACATTTGCATCTACGGTAAACTTAATAGCATCGGCAGCAGCTTTTGTACGTAAGTAATACATGCCTGTTTTCAATCCTTTCTTCCATGTGTAGAAGTGCATGGATGAAAGTTTGGCAAAGTTTGGTTGCTCTACAAACAGGTTCAATGATTGTGATTGACAAACAAATGCACCTCTGTCCGCAGCCATGTCAATAATGGTGCGTTGTTTAATCTCCCAAACTGTTTTGTAAATCTCTTTTAGGTTAGCTGGAATTTCTTCAATATTTTGAACGGAGCCATTAGCTGCAATGATACGTTGCTTCATCGTGTCATTCCACAAACCTAGGTTTACTAAATCTTTCAATAAGTGTTTGTTTACTACGACAAATTCTCCACTCA
>CANGFK010000198.1 GCA_947452925.1 Chitinophagaceae bacterium
ACTCTAAAACTTCGTTGTACTTGCCCGTATAACCTCAGCGAAATATGCAGGCATAAAGCGGGTGCCTTATTCACTTTGCAGGATATGCTGGACCGCAATATGCTGGGTGAAAGGGAATTGGTTTATGACCAGAAGCATACGGTAGTGAAGATGAAACAACTGGATCTGAAGATTATCAGAATGCTTTCTTCTCCCGAGACACTGATAATGGCTGAATCTTTTTTGGCATCTAATAACAAAGCGAAGATTGTTAGTGCCAAAGAGGAGAGAGTAGTTGCAGAAGTTACTTACAGCGATGAGCTATTTAAATTAGTAATTCAAAAGAATGATGAGCGCAATTTTGATACGAGTTGTACCTGTAACAGCGATACCAAGCATCCGCTTTGTATTCATAAAGCAATAGTTTTTCTACAACTGTTAAAGTCCAAAGGGGCTAATTATTTTGATAGTATCCGTAACTGGGATGCTGTAAAGAATAAGTTGCTTAGTTTATATGGCTATTCTTTAACTGATGATTTGAGTGGTAAGTTTGAATTTACCTACACTGATGGCCGCCCTTTTCTACGCGTATTAGATAGCTCCATACAAAAGATATTACAGCCAGCCACTTCTTCCGAGCCTAAGCCCAAGCCATTGGTTGAAGAGGCTAGAGCGATGAAAGAACAGCAGAATGAGGGAAGCAATGTCTCGGTTATGGAGAGTCCTGCAATGGATAAAGCGGCCTTCAAACTAGGATTAGTCGTAACGACAGATCCATCACAATATCCATTCATTGCCATCGAGGCTATACAGGCAGAGACAGACGATGATTTTTCTAAGTATACAGGCAAGATTGAGAAATTAGATCTTAATAAGTTCATTAATACAGAAGTATTTAATGAAGATGACAAGATAATGGTGCAGCAATTGCGCAAGTTGATGCATGTGGAGGTAAGTAAATACCTCAACCGTAACTCTCCTTTTAGTGGTGTTTGGGATAATATAATTCAATTGAACACCATTGATGGTAGACCAGATTCATTGCCAGAAGAAACACGCAATATCATCAACGAATACTTACATCCTAAGTACAGAAAGCTTTTTGGTGAGTTGGCTGGTAGCAATTTTATCTTCTATCTCCCCGAAAAGAAACCTTTTATAAGTGCTAATCTGTTGGAGGCAGAGTTTTCTTCTAGCCTGATCAGTCCCAACTTTACAGTCACCTACGAGGACAATGTTTATACTGTAGAATGTTCTGTGAAACTGCCATTAGTGGAACTCGGTGTTGAAGAAAATGAGTGCATGAGTCCCATGATTTTTCAATATCATAACCAGTTTTTTACTTGGGCAAATACAGAAGATGTTGCGGTGGTCAATAACTTTCTTCCTTCTGGAAAGATGGTTATCAAAGAATCTATGTGGGCTGATAAATTGCAGCACTTCATACTTCCTTTGAGCAAAAACTACGCTGTAAACTTTGGTAACTTAGAGAAGGAAGAGATAAAAGATGTGTTGCCCGATTGTAAATTATTGTTGAAAGAAAAGGGTGATTATCTGGTATTAGAACCCATCTTCAGTTATAAAGGATATGAGATTGGCAATAGCGACAAGGAAAAGATTATCATGCCTTTTGCTGAAAAGTTATTGGTTATTCAACGGAATATGGGGGCAGAGAGAGCCTTTATGAGTCGCTTAGAAAACCTTCATTCCAACTTTGTAAAACCAGAAAACACCAATACACTTGCCCTCAAAGGTGCCGATGTATTGAAAGATAACTGGTTCTTCTTATTTATAGATGCCGTTAAAGAAATGAGCATCACCATTTATGGTTTCGATGCTTTAAAACATTTCAGATTTAATACTGCTAAGCCTTCTACCAAAATATTCATCAGTAGCAATACCGATTGGTTTGATGCTAAGGTGGAGATAAGTTTCGGTACCCAAAAAGTAACCGTTGATGATATAAAGAAAGCCCTTACCAGCAAGCAACAGTTTGTACAATTGCAAGATGGCTCACTTGGTATCTTACCAGACGAATGGGTAAAGAAATACTCGTTACTGTTCAGGGTTGGTGAAGGGAAAACGAATAGCATTAAGCTAAGTAAATACCACTTCAGCGTTATTGAGGAGTTATATAATGAGCGTAATGAGGAGGAACTTTTCTTTCAACTGGAAGAAAAGTATGACAAGCTAAAAGAGAATTATGCTATAAAAGATATCGATGCCCCTCCACATCTGATGCCGATATTACGCCCTTATCAGATAAGCGGTTTCCGTTGGTTAAATTACTTACGTGAAGTGCAATGGGGTGGTATTTTGGCGGATGACATGGGTCTTGGTAAAACTATTCAGGCACTTAGTTATTTGTATTATCTGAAACAAGATTTGGGTTCTTTGAAGGCATTGGTGGTCTGTCCGACAACACTGATGTACAACTGGCAGAATGAAATTATTAAGTTCACACCAACCCTCACTTTCTACATCCATCATGGAGGAAGCAGGCTTCGTGATAACTTACAACAAGACCATATAGACGTAATCATTACAACCTACGGTACCTTACGTAGTGACATCAAACAGTTTGTAGACCTCAATCTGGATTATGTAATTCTGGATGAGAGTCAGGCAATCAAGAACCCTAGCAGTAAGGTGGCAAAAGCTGCTTGCTTGTTAAGGGCAAAAAATCGTCTTTGCTTGAGTGGTACGCCTCTTCAAAACAATACGTTCGACATATTTGCTCAAATGAATTTCCTCAACCCGGGAATGTTGGGTAGTGTGGAATTCTTTAAACAGGAATTTGCTGTTCCTATTGATAAGTTTGGAGAGAAAGTTCAGAAAGAACATTTACGTCGGATTCTTTATCCGTTCATCCTGCGTAGAACGAAGGAACAGGTTGCAAAAGACCTTCCAGAAAAGCAAGAGATGGTGTTATTCTGCGAAATGGGCACTGAACAACGCAGGATTTATGATGCTTTCCGAAACGACTTCAGAGATAAAATATTGGGAGTGGTAGATACAGTGGGTGTAGGCAGGTCTCAGTTAACCATCTTGCAAGGATTGATGAAACTGCGCCAGATTTGCGATAGCCCCTACATTATGAATGAGGCAGATCGTTATCCAAATGTATCTGTTAAGCTAGAAGAAATCGGACGCGAGATAACAGAGAATATCAGTAACCACAAGGCGCTTATCTTCTCTCAATTCCTGGGTATGCTGGCATTGATAAAAGAAAAATTGAGGGATCTGAATGTTCCATTCGAATACTTTGATGGTAGTACGTCAGCAATTGAAAGAGAAAGAGCCATACAGAACTTCCAGAATAATGATGAGTGCAGAGTATTCCTTATCTCACTGAAGGCTGGTGGCGTGGGTCTGAATCTTACTGCTGCCGACTACGTATACATTGTAGATCCTTGGTGGAATCCTGCGGTTGAGCAGCAAGCCATTGACCGTACACACCGTATTGGACAGACAAAGAATGTGTTTGCCTACCGGATGATTTGTACCGATACAGTAGAGGATAAAATATTGAAACTACAAGAACGCAAGCTGGCACTCGCCCGTGACTTGATAACTGATGATGAAGGATTTGTGAAGAGCCTCACTCGTGAAGATGTGGAGTACTTATTCTCTTAATTCTTTCTAAATACCATTTAAAAAAAGACCTTGGACGTGATTTCCAAGGTCTTTTTTATTGCTACCAAGACCTTGGTAGCCGTTTCCAAGACCATTTTTGTCGCATCCAAGACCTTGGATGTGATTTCCAAGGTCTTTTTTGTTGCTACCAAGACCTTGGTAGCCATTTCCAAGATCATTTTTGTCGTATCCAAGACCTTGGATATCGCAGAATGTACCTTGTAAGCTCAAAATTTTACATTTAGCTAGGCAAATAAAATCTTATCTCAACCAAATATTTCTTTCTTTGTAATAACAGAAAACACATTTATGAGAAGAATACTATTCGGCTTATTGATTATAGCAAGTCTCTCCGCATCTGCACAAGAAACAATCACTACTTCTTCCGTTGCGACTGCCGAAAAGATGTTCGGACTTTCTTTTTCTCAAGCCAAAAGAGATTCTATGTTGGGTGCATTGAATGGTAATGTAAAAACATACAACTATATCCACTCAAAGAACTTGTCCAACGACGCTCCTTATCCACTTTGGTATAATCCTGTTTTGCCGACAATGGTTGTTCCCAAAAAGCAATTACCCGTTCATTTCACAATTCCAGAAGGAGTTTCTTTGCCTTCTGATAAAAATAAACTAGCCTTTTATAGTATCCCACAGTTGGCTTCATTAATCAAGAATAAAAAAATATCTTCGGTAGAATTAACCAAATTCTTTCTGGAAAGATTAAAGAAATACACGCCCATCTTGCATTGTGCTGTAGAAATTACGGATACGATTGCGTTGAAGCAAGCACAAAAAGCGGATGCAGACTTGGCAAAAGGCATTTATAAAAGTCCACTACAAGGCATTCCTTATGGTATAAAAGATTTGTTTGCAGTAGAAGGAACGCATACAACTTGGGGAACACCGCCTTACAAATACCAAGTGATAAATCAAACGGCTTTTGTGGCTAAGCAACTAGAAAAGGCAGGTGCAGTATTGGTCGCCAAGCTTTCTTTGGGTGAATTGGCAATGGATGATATCTGGTTTGGCGGACTCACACGTAACCCTTGGGATATCAGTAAAGGTTCAGGCGGTTCATCGGCAGGGTCGTCTTCCTCAACTGCTGCCGGCCTGGTTCCTTTTGCCATCGGCACAGAAACGTATGGCTCTATTGTAGATCCCTCCATGCGCTGTGGCCTTAGTGGACTTAGACCAACCTATGGAAGTGTAGCTAAAAGTGGGGCGATGAATCTCGCTTGGACATCAGACAAGATTGGACCAATATGCAGAAGCGCAGAGGATGATGCTATTGTGTTCAACTATATACACGGAGCAGAAAGGGGGGACGCATCGTCTATCAATGCGGCTTTTAATTATACAGGCACGGTAGATATTGCTAAATTGAAGATTGCTTATGCCAAAAACTATATAGATAGCCTGCCTTCAAATAGTACCGAAAAGCAAACACTTGTGACCTTGAAAAAGATGGGGGCAAAGCTGATTCCATTTGAGTTTCCAGATAATCTGCACGGAGATGAGATTCTTTCTTTGATAGTAGGAGTGGAGTCTGCGGCTGCTTTCGATCCATTAACACGTTCCAACAGAGACGATGAAATGGTGCAGCAAAACAAAGACAGATGGCCTAACATTTTCCGTTCATCTAGGTTTATTCCTGCCGTAGAATACATCAATGCTTGTAGGCTTCGCTATGAAATAATGAGAAAGATGGATCCTGTTCTGGATCAATTTGATGTAATCATAGCACCTCCGGAAACGGGAGATCAATTAGCGATTACTAACCTGACGGGTAATCCGTCCATCACCCTTCCCAATGGTACTTTACCCAATGGACTGCCCGCAAGCATTAGTTTTATAGGCAAACACTTTGGAGAAGCGACACTGCTTGCTTTTGCAAAGGCTTATCAAGAACAGACTGGCTTTCATCTAAAACATCCTCCACTATTTGAGAGATAGTATATAGGAAAATGGGTTCAGCTAATTATTTAGTTGAACCCATTCTAAGAAAATTTTATCGACAGACTTAATTACCTATTTCAGAAACTCTTTTATCACATTCTCCGTTTCCTCACAAGCTTTTTGTAGGTTGTCGTTGTGTATTATTTTATTAAAGTGATGCTTAAAAGAGAGTTCATAAGCAGCTTTGTTCACCCTTGTTTGCAGGCTCTCCTCTGTTTCTGTTCCCCTGCTTGCCAAACGAATTTTTAGGGCATCGATACTCGGTGGTTCAATAAAAAGACTCAATGAGTTACCTGGATATTGTTGCTGCACATGTATCGCTCCTTTCACATCTATATCCAGCATTGGCACTTTACCCGCAGCCCATATACGATCCAATTCGGTTTTCAATGTGCCATAATACGTTCCCTCATATACCATTTCCCATTCTATGAAAGCATGTTCTTTTATCTTCTGATTAAAATCGGCCAACTCCAGGAAGTAATAATCCTGACCATCCACTTCTTGTCCGCGTTTGTTGCGGGTGGTAGCTGAGATAGAAAAAGAAAGGAAAGGGTACTTCTCCAAAAGATATCTGGTGATAGAGGTCTTTCCCGCCCCGGATGGCGCTGTAATGATGATTAACTTATTTTCCAATTTATAATTAATAATTTACAATTGATAATACCAAGCACAAGCACAAACTCATAATTCATATTTCATAACTCATAGTTCCTTGTGGCTTCCATCGCAAAAGGGCGGGTTCTTGGTGTGTTTACAGTTGCACAACCATACTTCGCCATCCTCTTCTGCCGTAAACTTCAAACTCTTGAAAGGGAGTACTACCTCACCATTTTCTTCAGTTGCCAAGGTTTTATGGCTGCCATCACAAATAGGATTTTTGGCACTCAGTCCACAGGTACACCAAGCATAGGTCTTTCCTTTTTCTACTATAAATCCCGCTGGGTAGGGTGTAAATACTTTTGGATAATCACTCATAAAAACGCTTTTGTTTTATTTAATTGTCTGCGAATTAAAGGAAAATTATTTCAAGTCAGGCATCAACACTTTATTTCCTTTTTTTGAGAAGCAATGCAGGTGTAAAAGTATAAGAGGTTATAAATTCCTTAGTAGTCACTATGAACCTTCATATAGCATAAGCGTTTTTTGATAGAGCTAAGAGATTATTGATAAAGCGTAAGACTTTTTTCATAGTAGTCTCTAT
>CANGFK010000199.1 GCA_947452925.1 Chitinophagaceae bacterium
AAATAGTTATATTCTTTATCCTAACAAAAACCTTCCTAAATTCCTACAAAAGAATACCATCAAAAAAGAATCCGTAGAAAGCTCTTTGTTACTGAAAAGGATGATTGAAGAAGGTAATCATTCGATTGTTGAAATGGACATCCTTGGCGACTTGCATTTTAATGGTAATTTCAGAAATGCAAATGATCTAGAGAAAGCGCTACAACAATTGGATAATAAGTATAGTAATCTGGTTGAAAAAGAAAGAGCACTTATTTTAACAATATTCGAGGAAGTCTTTTGTCATAAAGAGTTTACGGGTAGGTCAGGAACTTTCTTTGGATATGAAGGATTAGGTTCTATTTATTGGCACATGGTTTCAAAACTATTGTTAGCCGTACAGGAAAATTGTAATAAGTCCATTCAACAACAAAGTAGTAGGGAAATATCAGGTGCTTTAGAAGCACATTTTCACGAAATAAACGAAGGAATTGGCGTACATAAATCACCCACTGTTTATGGTGCTTTCCCAACAGACCCCTATTCTCATACGCCAATGGGCAAGGGTGCCCAACAACCCGGAATGACTGGTCAAGTGAAGGAAGATATCTTAACAAGAATGGCAGAATTGGGTGTTAAGACCCAAGCAGGAAAATTAGTTTTCAAACCTTATTTGCTTCATAAAGATGAATTCTTGCAAACTACTCTTCAGGCACATTTTGTTTTGGTGGATGTTAGCTCTAAATCTGTACAACTAGAGAAGAATATGTTGGCATTTACAGTTTGTCAAGTGCCTGTATTCTATACTATTTCAAATTCTAATTACATAGAAGTAGGTTATGCAAATGGTACTTATGAAGTAGTAGAGTCATTAGAATTAAGTAAGGAAATAAGTAAACAAATATTTCAAAGGACGAATACGGTTGCCCACATAAAAGTCTTTTTAACTGAAGCTCATTTGAAATAAATGAATAAACTACTTGCCATATTACTTTTATTGCTTGTTGCATGCAACCCTCTTAAAAAGGTTGGGTTACATGCCCATAATATGACTGCTCAACACCTGTTGGGTAACGTTAATTATCAAGCTATTTGCTATGGTGGCTATAGAACTCAAACAAGAGAGGTAGAACCTACAATTGCAGAAATAAAGGATGATTTAAAGTTGCTGGCAGCTATTCGTATTAAAGTAATAAGGACCTATAACGTACATTATAAACAAACAGAAAATCTACTACAAGCTATTATGCAGTTGAAAAAAGAAGATTCAAACTTCGAAATGTATGTAATGCTTGGCGCTTGGATTGATTGTAAAAACGCTTGGACAGACAAAACCCATATCCGGAATGAAGATAGTGAGCGTAATATTAAAGAAATAACTGAGGCTGTTCGATTGGCGAATGCATACCCCGACATCGTAAAAATTATTTCTGTAGGTAATGAAGCGATGGTAAAATGGGCTTGGGCTTATTATGTGGATCCTGCTGTTATCTTAAAATGGGTAAATTATTTACAGGGTTTAAAAAAGCAGCACCAGCTTTCAAGAGACGTTTGGATAACCTCTTCCGACAATTTCGCCTCCTGGGGTGGTGGAGATAAAGAATATCATACAGAAGACCTGAATAAATTAATTAATGCGGTCGATTACATTTCTATGCACACTTATCCTATGCATGATACCCATTATAATCCTGCTTTTTGGGGTATAAAAGAATCTGAAAAAGGATTATCTGAGAAAGAAAAGATAGATGCCACCATGAAAAGAGCAGTTGATTATGCTAAAAATCAATACAATAGTGTTGTGAGTTATATGAAATCTATTGGCGTAAACAAACCCGTTCATATTGGTGAAACAGGTTGGGCAACCATCTCCAACGAACAATATGGTAGTAATGGTTCAAAAGCTACTGACGAATACAAGTCTGCGAAATATTATGAATGGATGAGAGATTGGACGAATCAATCGGGCATCACTTGCTTCTACTTCGAAGCCTTTGATGAAAATTGGAAAAACAGTAGTAATCCAGTAGGGTCTGAAAACCATTTTGGATTAATCAACTTGCAATCTCAAGCAAAATTTGCTTTGTGGAATAAAGTAGATAAAGGCGTTTTTAAAGGACTGATGCGTAATGGGAAACCGGTTGTAAAAACCTATGATGGCAACGAAAAAGCGCTTTGGTTAGATGTAAAAACGCCTACAAGTATTTTAAAGAATTAAGGGTGAGGTAAATGAATTGTAAATGGTTGTTCTCAAAATTTAATAATTATACTATTTAAACTTATAAGTAAAATGTCAAACATAAATTCGGATACAACAAAAGTGGTTCCAATGGGTCAAAAGATTGCCTTTGGATTAGGTATGCTTGCCAACCAGATGTTTCCTGCTGCACTTGGTATTTTTATGGTGGTGCTGGTTCAGGATCTAAAGTTTCCTGCCTGGATGTGGGGCATCCTATTCTTCTTGCCCAGAATATTTGATGCCTTTATCGACCCGATAATGGGGTTCATTTCCGATAACACCAGATCAAAATGGGGCAGAAGAAGACATTATGTTTTTATAGGGGCCATAATTATGGGACTTTCCTTTGTTGTAATGTGGCAACTGTACAGAGAAAGTGGGGTGCAATATAACTTTACCTACTTCCTTTTATGGTCGTTCGTGTTTTATTTAGGACTATCCATATTTAGTGTTCCTTACGTGGCAATGGGTTATGAAATGAGTGACGATTTCCATGAACGTACCAGCATTATGGCCATTTCTCAATGGATAGGGCAATGGGCTTGGGTAATTGCCCCTTGGTTTTGGGTGATTATGTACGATCCTAAATGGTTCCCTAACGCAGATACTGCAACAAGAACCTTGGCTGTTTGGGTAGGTATCATCTGTATGGTACTAGCGATGATGCCCGCTATTTTTATCAAAAGTAAATCGACTGTAAATGAAAAAAGTTTCTCACCATTAACCTTTAGTACCATCGGTGGTAGCCTCAAAGAAATCTTCCAGAGCTTTAAAGAGGCATTCAGCAATAAACCCTTCACTAAGTTATGTATTGCTACCTTTTTAATTTTTAATGCATTTAATACGGTTGCCGGCTTCACTTTCTTCATTGTTGTTTATTACCTTTTTAACGGCAATACAGGTGCTGCAGGTATCTGGCCAACCCTTTTTGGTTGTGTGGGTGCCTTGTCTACCACCTTTGTTGTAATACCAATTGTGGCGCGCATGTCGAAAATTATGGGTAAAAAGAATGCTTTTTTAGCCTCGCAAGGGATATCCATCTTAGGATATATTCTACTTTGGTTTTTGTTTATCCCCGGCAAACCCTATATGTTTTTATTTGCCCTGCCTTTCTTTTCTTTTGGCATTGGCAGTTTGTTTACGCTGATGATGTCTATGACGGCTGATGTTTGTGATATGGATGAGCTAAACTCCAGCAAACGCAGAGAAGGAATTTTTGGCGCTATCTATTGGTGGATGGTGAAGTTTGGTTTTGCAATCGCAGGTCTGCTCACCGGTGTCCTCATGTCTTTAGTGGGTTTCAATCCAAATTTGCCTGTACAAACGGAAGGTGCTGTTACGGGACTTAGGCTTTTCTTCTCCGGAATTCCTATTTTTGGTACTTTAGTGGCTATGTTAATCATGCGTAATTACGACCTGACAGAACAAAAGGCTAAAGAAATTAAAACAGCATTAGATAATAGAAAAAACCTCATTTAAAAGTAATTGATGAAGAATAGTTTTTTTATATCCGTTAGGGGCATGTTGTCTGTAACATTTGTTTGCATAACAGTCTCCTTTTCATTCTCCCAACAAAAGTCTGCTGTAGATTCTATTGATATTAAAGTAGAAGCCTTACTCCAAAAGATGACCCTCGAGGAAAAAGTTGGGCAAATGAACCAATACAACGGCTTTTGGAATGTAACGGGCCCTGCACCTAAGGGGGGCGATGCTAAACTTAAATACGAACACCTGAAAAAGGGCTTGGTTGGTTCGGTTCTTAATGTAGAAGGCACTACTAATGTGAGAAAGTTGCAAGAAATTGTAGTTAATCAATCCCGTTTAGGTATCCCTCTTTTGTTTGGGTTAGATGTTATTCACGGACATAAAACCCTATCTCCCATTCCTTTGGGGGAATCTGCTAGCTGGGATCTTGATGCCATCGAACAGTCTGCCCGTGCCGCTGCCACTGAGGCTTCTGCTGTGGGAATCTGCTGGACTTTTGCCCCAATGGTAGACATTTCCCGCGATGCACGTTGGGGTAGGGTGATGGAAGGTGCTGGCGAAGACCCTTATCTGGGTTCCAAAATTGGTATCGCCAGGGTGCATGGTTTTCAGGGTAATAATTTAGCGGCACCTACTTCCATCATTGCATGCGCCAAACACTTTGCTGGCTATGGTTTTGTAGAAGCCGGAAGAGAATACAATACAGTGGACGTAGGTACGTCTACCCTTTACAATATTATTCTGCCTCCCTTTAAAGCGGTCGTAGATAACCATGTGCGTACCGTAATGAATGCGTTTAATGTGTTGAATGGTGTGCCCTCTACCGGAAATAAGTTCTTGCAAAGAGACATTCTTAAAAACAAATGGGGCTTTGATGGCTTTGTAATTTCCGATTGGGCTTCTGGCGCGGAGATGGTTGAGCATGGGTTTGCCAAAGACTTAAAACAAGCTGCCGAAATCGCTGCCAATGCAGGTAGCGATATGGATATGCAATCTTATGCGTACGTTACGTATCTGAAACAACTGGTAGAAGAAGGAAAAGTAGACATTAAGTTGGTGGATGATGCTGTACGTAGGGTATTGCGGGTTAAATTCGAGTTAGGTTTATTCGATAATCCCTATAAATATTGCGATACAAAACGTGAACAAGAAACAATTAATCATCCCGATACAAAAACCGCGTTGGACATTGCCAGAAAATCGATTGTATTATTAAAGAATGAAAGCAGTCTCCTTCCCTTACCTAAAAATCAAAAGAATATTGCCATCATTGGTTCATTGGCTAACGATAAAAACAGTCCGTTGGGAAGTTGGAGAATTGGGTCTGATGATAGTAGTGCCGTATCTTTTTTAGAAGGGTTCAATAAATACAATACAAACTATAAATATGCTAAAGGAGCCGACTTAACTGTTGGGAAAACAACTTTTATTAGGGAATTGCAGATGAATGAAACCGATACTAGCGAATTTGCCCAGGCCATACAATTTGCAAAGCAATCTGATGTGGTTATTATGGTGCTTGGTGAACATAGTTTTCAATCTGGAGAAGGGAGGAGTAGAACAAAGATTGGTTTACCTGGTGTACAGCAACAATTATTAGAAGCTGTTTATAGGGTAAACAAAAACATTATCTTAGTATTAATGAATGGTCGACCATTGGCTATTCCTTGGGCAGCAGAGCACATCCCCACTATTCTCGAAACATGGCAGTTGGGTACCGAAACCGGCGATGCCATTGCCCAGGTTTTGTTTGGCACTTACAATCCTTCCGGTAAGCTACCTATGACTTTTCCTAGAAGCGTAGGCCAATGTCCTATTTACTATAATCACTACAATACGGGCAGACCAAGGCCAAAGTCTAAGGATGAAGTGTTTTTTAGTCATTATACAGACGAATCAGTCAATCCTTTATATCCTTTTGGTTATGGATTAAGCTATACTACCTTTCAATATAGTAACCTCATTATAGACACTACCGATAATAAAAACATTAAGGTGCGTGTCACCGTTACCAACACTGGCACTAGGGTAGGGGAGGAAGTGGCACAGTTGTATATTCACCAAAGAGTGGCGAGTGTGGTACGTCCTGTAAAAGAATTGAAAGGTTTTGAGAAGTTTAGTCTACAACCCAAGGCGTCTAAAGTGGTCACATTTACTTTAACCGATAAAGAGTTAGGTTTCTATAATAATGATGGTAATTATGTAGTTGAACCCGGCGATTTTGAGGTGATGGTAGGCACCAATTCACAAGAAGGACTAGTAGGGAGTTTTACAAAGAGGTAGAGAATTACAAGATCTCATTCACACCCCACTATATATTCAGTATCTATTTGCTGCAACATTAAACCCTTGGAAGAAACTTCTTCTAGGGGTTTAGTATTTATATAATCAATTTGTAATTGCCTAATTTGGTGAATTTAGCCTCATTTATTATATTTGATTTAAACAGAATTGACTAAAATGAAATCCTTTACTTCGTTCCTTATTTTACAAACCTTTTTTTGCATTAGCCCTTCTTTTTCTCAGCCATTTTCTTACCCGACACCCCAAAAAGATTCTACCACAACCAATTATTTTGGAACTGTTGTAGCTGACCCGTATAGGTGGATGGAAAATGTTCAGTCTTTAGCTTTAATAGATTGGGCTACTGCAGAAAATGAGCTCTCAAAAAATTATCTAGAAAAACTTAAACGCAAATATTCAATAGACGTTCAACTGGACGATAATAGCCATTTCTCTTTTGGAACTATATTTAAGTCCGGTAAATATTTTTTTGACCGAATTAGGATTGCAGGTAGTCCTTCTGCTCATTTATACATTAAACAAAGATTTAAGGATACTCCTGAGGAAATAGTAGATCCTGCTGACTACAAAAAAAATGAAAGTGATGTTGTGGGAATAGAGGAGTTTGAGGTATCCGGAGATAATAAGTATCTAGCGTTTAGTTTGTCTCACAATGGTAGTGACTGGCGCGAAATAAGAGTGAAATATCTTCCATCATTTAGAAGTGAAAAAGA
>CANGFK010000200.1 GCA_947452925.1 Chitinophagaceae bacterium
ACTTTCATGCTCACACCCAGCTTTTGCAAGGCATCAATAGAGGCTTTTGCAGAAGGTTTTGCAGGATCCAGGAAACCGATGAAGCCAGTAAGCACCATATCCTTTTCATCTTCCACAGAATAGTTCAATGCCCTATCGTCAAACTCTTTTATTGCCACTAATAACACCCTTAATCCCTCTTTATTCAGCCTTTTTGAGGTTTCTAAAATGGTTTGTCGCACTTTTTCATCCATTGGAATGATGGTATCATTTTCGATGTGCAATTGTTTATCTTCTCCCGGGTCGAAAGCGTGCGAGCAAAGGTTCAACATCTCCTCAACGGCACCTTTGCAAATCAATAAATGCTTGCCATTACGTTGTTTCAGGATAACGCTCATGCGACGACGCTGAAAATCGAACGGAATTTCATCGACTTTCAAGAAATGTTCTTCTACTTTGAGGTAATCATTCAATTCCACGTGTTCAAGAATTGCCAAATCCAATATATTCTTCAACCCTGTTTGATGATAACTATTCAGATAAGCCCATTTAAGCACCTCATCGTCATCATCTCCAAAAATATTGAGGTGTCTTTCCAACACAATCTTGTCCATTGTTAGGGTACCGGTTTTGTCTGTACACAAAACATCCATTGCGCCAATATTCTGAATGGCATTCAAGCGTTTCACAATAACTTTTCGCTTGCTCATGTTCAAGGCTCCTTTTGCAAGGTTTGCAGTAACAATCATTGGGAGCATTTCTGGAGTCAAACCAACAGCAACAGCAATGGCAAAAAGCAAAGCGTTCATCCAATCGTGCTTCACAAAGCCATTAATCAGAAATATAAGTGGTACCATCACCAACATAAACTTGATAAGGAGGTAACTTACTTTGTTTACGCCCTTATCGAAACT
This sequence comes from Chitinophagaceae bacterium, assembly GCA_947452925.1. Lineage (GTDB taxonomy): Bacteria > Bacteroidota > Bacteroidia > Chitinophagales > Chitinophagaceae > Parasediminibacterium. The sequence continues at coordinate 894 of CANGFK010000200.1, forward strand.
GGTCTCAGCCCTTTTTCCAACGATAGCTTTGCTTAGCGAGCCGAAATAGGTCTGATTACCTGTTGTAACAATCATTGCCGAGGCAGATCCGCTAACAACATTAGTACCCATAAAGCAAATGTTATCCAACTCTAATGGAGATTTTTCATTGGCATCACGAATAGGCAAATTCCTTTTTTCAACTGGCAACGATTCACCTGTAAGCATTGCTTGGCTCACAAATAAATCCTTTGATTGAATAATACGACAATCGGCAGGAATCATATCTCCCGCAGAAAGAATGATAATATCACCCGGAACGAGTTCTTTAATATCAATTTCTACCCTACCCACCTCTTTGCGCAAGACAGTGGCAGTGGTGCGTACCATACTTTTCAATTTCTCTGCAGCTTGGTTACTACGATACTCTTGGAAAAAGCGAAGTAGGGAGCTTATCATCACCATAATACCAACGGTGATTACGGTTTTATAATCTTCTTCACCTTGCTTTGCCATCAACACATCAAGCACAAAAGAAACTGCGGCAATAATGAGCAGAACACCAATAAATGGATTCACAAATGCTTCAAATAATTGTTTTAACCAATAAGGGGCCTTCTCATGATCCACTTCATTGAGCCCTTCTGATAATAATTTATCTTCAACTTGCTCAGGCGTTAGCCCTTCCGGGTCACTTCCAAACATTTCGAAGAATGCATTGGTATCACTAAGCCCCGCGTGCCTCAATTTGTTTGCAGCCACGTCATCAATTCCACCACTATTGGGCGTAAATGGCAATTTGCTCTTAATTATTTCCTTGATTGATTGAGCCATGATTAATTATTTTGACAAGAAAAAGTTAGAAGAATCGGTTGCAAGAAAATAATTTCAGGATAAAAGCTGATAGTTACGGGCATTTTGAAACCTGTAACTATCAGCCTGAATCCTGTAACCTGTAAGGTGAAGCTATAAAAGTTGAATTTGAACATAACCTTTGATGTTTTCCCGCTGCTGCGGCGATTTACCAAAGGTATCCATGCAGAAGTGGGGGGATTAAATAATGTATTTACTATCTGACGGAATACTGTCCATATTGTATGGTTAAATGAGAAATATACAACCGCTTTGGTTGCGATGCAAATGTAAGATAGCAAGCATTAAGGAAGGGCTTGAATAGTCTTAGAATTTTATTAGAATTATGGAAGGATGAACAACCTAAAAATTGGTAAATAAAAAAGACCGCCGTAAAGACGGTCTATCAATATGAATTGTCTATATGAAATTATAAGTCTGCAATTGGACTATGCTTAGGAACTAAAAGCTTCATCATGGTCCATGCAGATAAATAAGCTAAAGCACATACGGTAAACATAATACCATAAGCAACAGACACATTTGAGGAAATAAAATGACGGGCATCTGTAAGCATATTACTATCTATCAGTACACTTTTTATGTTATCCATTTTAACTTTATCTAGAGGTATTGCATCGGTTGCTTTGATAAGTCCAGCTTTTGCTGCTTCCATTACCCCTTTGATGCGATATTTATCTTCCAGTCCACCTGCAAGCAACTGAACCAATACACCACCCAAGCCACCTGCTGCTGCACCGATACCGGTAACAGAACCAACAGCTTTTTTAGGAAACATGTCCGAAACAGTAGTAAACAGATTAGCACTCCACGCCTGGTGTGCTGCTCCACCAATACTAATGATGACAATGGCAGCTACAATACCCAAACTAGCAGCATATTGTGTACTTAACAATAATAATGGAGCGAAAGCAATGAGTAGCAAGGCCGTCATACGAGCTTTGTAAGTCTGCCAACCTTTATTCATAAAAATCATAGGGATTGAACCACCAAAAATGGAACCTAAAATTGCTACTCCATAAACGATGAAAGTAGATATCATCACTGTATGCTTTGTTGTAACAGGATCCATTCCTACACAGAATTGTTGTTTGATGTAAGTAGGAAGCCAAAATAATAAGAACCACCAGATACCATCCGTCATAAATTTACCTACTACAAAAGCCCATGTTTGTTTATAAGTTAGCATCTTGTACCAAGGAACTTTTTCCTTAACCACTTCGGTTACTACTTCTACTTCATCACCACTGTGTATATAATCGTATTCTTCTTGTTTCAATTTTCCTTTAGCAAGTAATTCTTTTGGAGTACCGTATAATTTACTCCAGAATAATAACCAAACAAAACCAATAAGACCAGTAATAATAAAAGCCATCTGCCAACCATGGAAGATTCCCAAGAACAGACTATGACCTTCAGAAGGATTCCATGTAGAAAGAATTAAAGGGATTATCAGTGCGCAAATCATTGCACCCATATTGGAACCAGAATTAAATATTCCTGTAGCTAGTGCACGCTCTTTTTTAGGAAACCATTCTGCTACTGTTTTAATTGAAGCAGGAAAGTTACCAGCTTCACCAGCACCAAAGATGGCTCTTGCAACATTGTGTGCCCATAAACCTATACCCATGAAAGCACTAGCGATTCCCGCTACTGACCAAAGAATAAGTGAAGCTGCCAACCCTTTTTTAGTGCCAATTTTATCAATAATAAACCCAGCAAATAGTGTAAAGCCAGCATAAAAGCCAGTGAAGATGGCAGTCAGATAAGAAAAATCAGTGGAAGACCATCCAAATCCATTCGGTTGTGCAGTACAGAAATAGTCTTTTAAATAACCAATTACATTTCTATCCATGTAATTGATAGTGGTAGAAAATAATAGTAGTGCTACAATCGTCCACCTATACTTTCCAATTTTTTCATTTGTCATAATGCAAGTTTAATTGATAGTTATTAATTGATAATTGATAAAGGAAGTAGGTATACATAAAGATAGTTGTACCGAAAAGACTTATTTAATCTATGGTACAACTATCAATTATCCATTTTCGATTATCTATTAAGGTTTACCCTTTTACAGCTTTGATGATAGCAAGTGTTTCTAGCGTTAATTTTTCAATTGCTGCATAGTCTTTTTGTTCCATCAGCTTTTTGCTGATAAGCTTACTACCCATTCCTACTGCGCAAACACCTGCTTTGTACCAGGCAGAAATGTTTTCGTGCGTTGTATCAACACCACCTGTAGGCATAAACAATAAGTTAGGGAAGATATCTTTGATACCACTTAAAAACTCGGGGCCTAACATATTTCCTGGGAACAACTTAATGAAAGTTACACCAGTATTTTCTGCCTCGATTATTTCTGTTGGAGTCATACAACCTGGCGCATACAACATTTCTATTGTATTACAGAATTCAGCTACTTCTTTCACAAAGCCTGGGCTGATGATAAAGTCAGCTCCTGCTTCTACGTAGATTTCAGCAGTTGCTAAGTTCTTGATAGTACCAATACCAAGCTTTAAACTAGGCATTTCTGCATCTCTAAGAGCTACCATTGCTTTAAAGTTCTTCAAAGCTGCTTCACCACGATTCGTGTATTCTACTGCTTTAATACCCGCTTTGTAGATTGTTTTCAAAATCTCAACGCTTACTGTTTCATCGGCATTAAAATATAGTGGCAACATTCCTTGCTCAACTATAATGTCGATTATTTCTTGTTTCTTACTCATCTTATATTATTTATGTGATTGTTAAAAAAACATAGTCCATTCTCGATGAAAGAATGGACTATGGTGACTTATATTTTTACTTTAATAACCAACTTCTTTATTTCCTCATCACCGCCAATCATTGGTGCATGAACATCTTCTGGAAAGAAGATGGCAAACTGACCATCGATTAATTGAAAATACATATCGGGAGCATCATCATAAAAAAGCACATCTTTTTCAGTGTTGTATTCTCCTTTTTGAGAGACACACTTTTCACGAGGCTTCCATGCAATGGTTTCAACACCTTTTATGCAAAGCTGTATATCAATATTGTTGTTGTGACATTCGAACTTGGCAATTGATTCAGCTGCTGTCATTCCTTTTTTATTAGAAATGATTGCTTTTAAACCTTCTGCTATATCAGATTTACCAACTTCAGCATTTGCTAAGTCGGTACTTTTAATATAATCGAATGCTTTCGCAAACAAAGGATGCACGCTTAAATATTTATGTGCATTTTGAATAGTATCTATTATCATAACTCTATGTTTGTGTTTTAGGTATTAAGTTTAGGTAATAAGTAATAAGTATAAAAATGTTACTCAATTTTTTACTTATTACTTAATACTTACGACTTATTACTTACAACTTATTACTAATTAGCGTTGAACACGTCCGCTACCATCACCTTTCACAATACCCATAACTTCTTCAACAGTTACTTGGTTCAAGTCACCATGAATGGTATGTTTCAAGGCAGAAGCAGCAACACCAAATTCAGCAGCATCACCCATTGTTTTACCACTTACCAAACCATAGATAAAACCAGAGGCGAAGCTATCTCCACTACCAACTCTGTCTACAATACGTACTTCATATTCTTTAGTATGATAAAACTCAGTTCCATCATAAACCAAAGCACTCCATCCGTTATCAGAAGCACTGTAGCTTTCGCGTAAAGTAGAAGCGATGTATTTGAAACCGAATTTAGCTTTCATTTGTTGGAACACACTCTTATATCCATCCAAATTCAATTCTCCTTTAGTTACGTCTGTTCCTTCAGATTTAAAACCTAAAGAAGTATCCGCATCTTCTTCATTACCGATACAAACATCAACGTATTCGCAAAGCTGGGTCATCACTTCTCTTGCTTTTTCTTTACTCCATAATTTCTTACGGTAGTTTAAGTCGATACTTGTAGTGATACCCTTTGCTTTTGCAGCTTTTAACGCAGCCAAAGTCAAAGCAGCAGCTTTATCACTCAATGCAGGAGTGATACCTGTTGTGTGGAACCAAGAAGCTCCCTCAAATATAGCATCCCAATCAAATTCAGACGCATCAACATCAGCAATAGCCGCACCAGCACGGTCGTATATTACTTTACTCGCACGCATAGAAGCACCAGTTTCTAGGAAATAGATACCGATACGTTCTCCACCTCTTGCCATAAACTGTGTATCAACTCCATATCTGCGCAAATGATTGATGGCAGCTTGGCCCAAAGCATCCTTTGGCACTTTACTTACAAATCTTCCTTGTAAACCATAATTACATATAGCAGCTGCTACGTTAGCTTCACCACCACCATAAGTTACATCAAAATTGTTCGCTTGTTCGAAGCGTTGGAAACCAGGGGTTGATAATCTCATCATGATTTCACCCAATGTTACTACTGTTTTACTCATTGTTTTTATTATTGAAAGTGTATAAAAGAAATATGAACTATGAAATATGAACTATGAAATTTAAGCAGGTCTGTTTCTTCACTCATATTTCATATTTTATTTAAGAGTTGCGATTGGTGCCGGATCCATATCTGTAAACTCTTTATTTTCTCCAGCCATTGCCCAGATAAAACCATAGTTTGCAGTACCTGTACCAAAGTGCATAGACCAAGGTGCAGAAATTACTGCCTCCTGATTTGCCATAATCAAATGCCTTGTTTCTTGTGGCTCACCCATTATATGAAACACGCGGTGTGCTTCTGGCACATCAAAATAGAAGTAAACTTCCATTCTACGTGTGTGGGTGTGTGGTGGAACTGAATTCCAAACACTACCTGGCTCCAACATCGTTAAACCCATCACCAACTGACAGCTTTGTAAACCATCATTGTGAATGTACTTATAAATAGTTCTTTTGTTTGATGTAGAAATATCTCCCAAATTAACGGGTGCTGCTTGTGCTTTGGAGCAACTAGCATTTGGATAA
>CANGFK010000201.1 GCA_947452925.1 Chitinophagaceae bacterium
TACATCTATGATAGTACCATCTTTCTTCTTGTGCTGAACAACTACTTCCACTCTTTTCTTCTCTTTCAGGTAATTCCAGACTTCTGCATAAGCAGCTTCCCAGTTTTCTTCGGGATAACCTACCACTAGATTCCCCACACGCATCGCAGACATCTCCGCCGCTGTGTAACCATGCAATGTCAACGCGGCCTCATTAAAATCATAAAAGGTTGAATCTTTTTTTGCAATAAACGTAGGAACGCTACTATTTCTAAAAACAAAATCAACCAATTTGAGCTGCTCTACCAATGATTTTTTCTCACTCACGTCCGAAATAAACGTACTGCTCACCTCCAGATCTCCATACTTCAAAAAGCTCGCAACTACATTCACATACACCAAAGACCCATCTTTCTTTATATGAACACTAGGGAACTCTACCTTTCTCAAAGTCTTTATCTCCTGCCAAAGCGATGCATAAGTCTTCGTCTTGTTCACGCGCAAATCATCTACCTCCAATGATAGCATTTCCTCCCGGCTATACCCATACAAGGACAAAGCTGTTTCATTCACATCCAGAAAACTACCATCTTGCAGTCCTAAAATAATGGGCATAGACGTATTCCTGAAGATGAAATCTATCAGCTCCAGCCTTTCAGAAATAACTTTCCGCTCTGTCACATCAAGTAAAGTGATAGAGAGAACAGTGCGCTTATTTGCAATATCTCTTGCCCCCTTGCCATAAGCCTTAATCCACCTTACCTGCCCATCTTGAAAAACCCGATACTCAACATCCAAAATACTATTTACTTCAACACCTTTCAGTGAAGCAATAACATGCTCTATATCATCAGGATGTACTCTTACAAACAATAATGAATTGTCTGTATTGATGGCTTCAATATTAAATGTTGGAAAAAAGGTGTACATCTCCCTGTTTACAAAGACAATCTCAAATCGCCCATCCAGATGCAAAAACAGTTCCATCACCACTATAGGCAAGTTATCCGAAACATCACCTCGCACAAACTCAGTTACCTTACCAATACCACCCTTTTCTTCTACCTTTTCCTCAGAGTTCAAAACAGTAGTTGCCAATTGCAAATCATTGTCTTGTTTCCAATATAAAAAAGCCTTATCTGCCTGATATTTATGTGCAGTAATTTGAATAGTCATGCCTTTTACAGCTATTGCTAATTCAGCTGGACAGCTGCTATCAAAAACTTCTTGGATGAATTGCTTAAGGAGTAGATGATCTTCTTTATCAAAGTAAAATACAGATTGACCAACTGAAGGTAAAATGCCTGATAAATAAGATGCGTGGGGTATAGAAACTGCAACAACGGTTCCATCTTTTCTAATCTCTGTTGAAGCAACTCTTATCATAAGCTAATGTAAAAAGCAGTAAAGTAGACTAACATTAATGCGTGCAAACTAAATCATTTGTTATAACAAAATACTATCAAATACAAATAAATCATTCATTTCAATTATTTTTTTGCCTACCTATACTTTATTTATCAAGGACAGTTTTGGCCTCGCTTCTCTTTTTACCCTCAACAAGGCATCTCTTTGTATTGATCTACAATATTTTTTATACCATATTGCTAATTAAAATAGAGTTAACAGTAAATTCGCGCCTTTTATCTACAGCAATGGCACATGACGTTTCATCCTAAACACCTGATAGTCGCAACATTATTATTGGCAACTTCTACAACTTTTTCACAAAACAACAGAACAGGTTCTTGGGATGTGTTTGCGCTGAATGCCAAGATAAAAAAGGATTGGACATTGTATCTGGAAACGCAAACCCGATCACAAAATACTACATCCGACTTTTACTATCACGAAATAAAAGGCGGCATACAATACAATCTCCCACACAACAACTCCTTGTTTTTGGGAACAGGAAACTATGTAACCTACCCTTTTCCTGGCAACTACCATTCGCCGGCAACTACAAAAGAATATAGGTTGTGGGAGCAATTTGTGTTCAATAACTACATCGGCAGGGTTCAGTTAGAGCATCGCTATCGTATAGAGCAACGTTGGGTAAACGGCATTTACAGCAATCGGTTTAGGTTCAGATTGAATCCAATCATTCCAATCAACCATACAAAAGTGATTCCAAGCACTTTTTACGCCACTACTTTCGAGGAGATCTTCTTCACAGACAAAGCACCCTACTTCCTGCGCAATCGATTTTTTATAGGGGCAGGTTATAAATTCACCAAAACATTTACCCTTCAAGGAGGTTTCATAAGACAATTCGATTATAATACTTCCACGGGTGGCAGCGGCAAAAACTTTGCTCAACTGCTGTTTTCATTCACCCTAGACAGAACTTCTCACAAAGAACGTTCCTTACAAAGCGCCATTGATTAATGTATTTCCACCCATTTTCTTGTTTATACTACATTAAAGCTAGTAGGGCAGGGCTGTTTCGTTTTTAGTATGCTACAACATAGTTTGTATTCTTGGTTTACAAAACACCAATTCAAGCGATTCAAACCCTCCCCTCACCTCTTTGAAAGTACATTATCCTAAACATAATGACCATTATATCAAACATAATGACCATTATATCAAACATAATGACCATTATATCAAACATAATGACCGTTATCTCAAACATAATGACCGTTATCTTGAACATTATGGGCATTATATCAAACATAATGGCCATTATCCTAAACATAATGACCATTATATTCAACTTAATAGACGTTATTGATGAAATCCCCCCCATTACTTTTTACATTATCTGGAAAAAAGACGTAACATTCAATCAACAATAACCCTTCCCTCCTACTTTCACGTCCAAACAAATAAACTACTGTGCATACACATACCAATAAGCTAGTCAACGAAACAAGTGTTTATCTCCTGCAGCACGCGCATAATCCGGTGGAGTGGTATCCTTGGGGAGATGAAGCATTGCAGAGAGCAAAAGATGAAAACAAACCCATTTTGGTGAGCATTGGCTATGCCGCTTGTCATTGGTGCCATGTGATGGAAAGAGAAAGTTTTGAAGATGAGCGTACCGCCGAAATAATGAACAAATACTTCATTAACATCAAGATAGACCGAGAGGAGCGTCCCGATCTTGATCACATTTACATGGATGCAGTACAAGCAATATCAGGCAGTGGAGGCTGGCCATTGAATGTATTTCTTACGCCCGATAAAAAACCTTTCTATGGTGGCACCTATTTTCCACCCGTGAGAGCGCACAACAGAAGTAGCTGGAGGGAATTGTTGATGAATATTCAACAACTATTTTCTGAGAAGCGTAACGAAGTGGAGGCACAGGCAGAAAACCTGACGGCACACCTCGGAGAGGCAAATGCATTGGGAAAGCATGTAAATAACCAAGCACACGATACCCTTTTCAACCAGCAGAATTGTGCGTTGATTGCAGAAAACCTACTGAAGAATGCTGATACAACATGGGGAGGCTTTGGACGAGCACCTAAGTTTCCACAGACATTTTCAATACAATACTTGTTGAGGCAATATCATTTTGCTAATGAGGAAAAGGGACTAAAACAAGCTTTACTCAGTCTAGATAAGATGATTGAAGGAGGAATCTATGATCAATTGGGTGGAGGCTTCGCCAGATACAGTACCGATGAAGAATGGCTGGCACCACACTTTGAAAAGATGCTGTACGATAATGCACTTTTGATAAATGTATTGGCAGAAGCCTATCAACTCACGCAAAAAACTTTGTACAAAGAAACCATCGAACATACCCTTTCATTTATAGAACGTGAAATGCTTGATTCGGAAGGTGGCTTTTATAGTGCATTAGATGCAGACAGTGAGGGTGTTGAGGGCAAGTTTTATGTGTGGGAGAAGGAAGAAATAGATGAACTGCTGGCAGAAGACAGTGAACTATTCTGTAATTATTATGATGTTTCGCACCACGGCAATTGGGAAGATAGTAACATCTTGAGAATATTGAAACCATTGGAGGTACTGGCTACTGAAAAAGGAATTGAGGTAGCAGAACTGCAAGATCTTCTGGCTAGAAGCAGAGAAAAACTGATGGCTGTAAGAGAGAAAAGAATACTTCCACAACTGGATGACAAGGTATTACTTGGTTGGAATGCGCTGATGATTACAGCATATTGCAAAGCATTTGCTGCCATCGGCAATGAAGGTTACAAAGAAGTTGCTTTGAAAGCGATAGACTTTATTGAAAAGAAATTTAAGCGTAGCGAAAACAGCTTCTACCATACCTACAAAGGTGGAGAAGCCAAGATAGAAGCCTTTCTGGATGATTACGCCTATTTAATTCAGGCTTACATTCATTTACAAGAAATTACTGGCAATCAATATTTTATTAATCAAGCAGATGCCATTACAAATTTCGTGATTGAGCATTTCAGCACAGAGGAGAAAGGCCTTTTCTATTACACCAATCAGCAACAGCAGGATGTTATTGTACGTAAAAAAGAAGTGTATGACGGCGCCACGCCATCGGGCAATGCAATAATGGTGGGCAATCTCATTTACCTGTCTATCATTCTGGACAACAAAGAATGGAATATGATGGCAACAAATGCAATTAAATCTATGTCAACAGCTATCATCAAGTATCCCACTTCTTTTGGCGTATGGGCAACCATTTTACAATCAATCACCAATGGAATAAAGGAAGTCGTTGTGCTGGGAGATGACCTGGAGAAGGACTTGGCAGTTTTAATAAAGCAATATATCCCCAACAAAGTATTACAGACTTCTACAACCCCATCCGAGCAGTTTCCTTTGTTGGCAGGAAAACAAAAAGAGGCCTACAATCAGTTTTTCCTGTGTGAAAACTACGCTTGTCAAAAGCCAGAAAGTGATTTAAATAAGTTCCTTTCACACTTTAATTAGTAAGATTAAACAACCCAAAACGTTTTTTATCTATTGGATGTTTAATCATTATTATATTGCAGGACTAAATAATAAAAAAAATGAAAAAGAATTTTACCTTAATCCTAGTATTAACAATAACAATGTTTCAGCTTGCAAATGCGGGGAGCATAAAAAACAAGCAAACTCCTAGACCTGTAAATAAAAAAGTGATACATTCTGCAAAGAAATTAATGTCTGGCGATCCTTATAATGATAACCCACTTTTTTTTGTACTACTTTCAAAATCAACCACTGATACGGCTTATGCTTACAATGGAATTTACTGTCACGCTGTTTTCGATAGTTCATTCCTGAGTACTTTAGATAATGGGGGAAATACACAAGATCTAAATTCCGGTGGCTTCATGGGAGAAGATATATCCATACTGGTTAATGGTATCTCTTGGTGGACTCGCTGTTGGAATTTGCCTACACCAAAAGACACTATCAATATCAAGTTTGCAGGACTTAATCCCGCCACTGACTACCAGTTCCTTGTAGATGCAACTACTTACCATGCATCAGGAGTTGTCGCTTACATCTATGACAAATACCTAAACACCAAAACTTTAATGGATTCCACTATTACCAAATTCAACTTTACGCCCAATCTGGATAGCGTCGCTACCTACAAGAATAGATTCAGTATCGTTTTCGAATCAACTACACTTCCAATTAAGAATATTACTCTGAACACCATGCTTAAAAATGGCACTGTAAATCTAAACTGGCGTACCACCGGCGAAAGCAATCTGTCTAGTTTCAGTGTAGAAAGGTCTACAGACAAAATACATTTCACAGCACTAACAACTATTGCTGCAAAAAATAGTCCCGCTGCTGCTTATGCCTACACAGACAATAGTAGTGCAGCTGGAATCAGTTACTACCGCATAAAGGCTACAAGTAATACTAATGCAGTAACTTACAGTGCAATCTCTATTATCAATAAAAACATTTCAGCTACTGTTTATGGGGTTTATCCAAACCCGGTTAAGTCAAATACCTTTAACCTCAAGTTAGCAAATGTTGACGCAGGTACTTATACCGTGACTATCTGCAACTTACTTGGACAAAGAATAAGTACCCAGCAAATCCAACACAATGGAGGTGCTGCTACTTATGGCCTGAATGTTAGCAAAGGCATTTCTAATGGATTGTATAGTTTAAGCATCGTTTCTACTGCCGACAAGAAAACGGTTTATGAAACTAGTTTATTGATAAAAAAATAAGGATTTGAGTTGATTGATAAAAAAGGATATGTGGTAATCAACCTATGTATCCTTTTTTTGTTAGGCAGATTACTTGGTTTCTTTTAATCAGAGAACAATCTCAATAGTGAAATAACAAATCTAGATACAGAAGATTGAATTAGTTTATTAAAATAACTACAAATGAAATACACCATATTTAAAGCATCAGAAAGAGGCCTCAAAGACATTGGCTGGCTGAAGAGTCATTTCACTTTCAGCTTTTCTTCCTATGCCAACCCATTGCGCAATGGCTTCGGGTTACTAAAAGTGTTCAATGATGACATTGTGGAGGCAGGCAAAGGCTTCGGATTACATCCACACTTAAACATGGAAATAATTAGTGTGATGCTAGCAGGCAAAATGAACCATAAAGACACTATGGGGTACTCGGAAGTGGTAGAACAAGACTGGGTACAGATTATGAGTGCAGGCACAGGGCTACGCCACGAGGAATACAATGTGGGAGAAGAAGAAGTGAATTTCTTGCAGATATGGATTGAACCAA
>CANGFK010000202.1 GCA_947452925.1 Chitinophagaceae bacterium
AAGTGCAATTAGAGCAGATCTTACTATTTATTGATTGAGAAAAGGCTAAGTTAAGGTCGCCGGAAGGGCATCAAAATTTGACAAATGGCAACTATAAGTTGGAAAAGCATAGAAATTAAATAAAATAAATTGAGATACATGAAGAAAACAAATTTGGTGATTGGATTGATAGCGGCAGTATGTGTCATAACCTGTCTGTCGTTCAGAAGTTACAATGAAGGTGATGAAATTGCAGCTTTGAGAGCAGTATACAGCAGTGGAGATAGTACAAAGTGGCCTAAAGCCGACATAGATAGTAACCTAGTAGGCTATCAGGAAATTGGTCGTTTAGGTGCTGTGCCTTATCCTGCAGACAATTTGCCTAATGCCGAAAAGGTGAAATTAGGTAAGCTCTTATTCTACGACCCTCGCTTATCTTTATCCAATCAGATAGCCTGTGCGTCTTGTCACGACCCTCAGTTGGGTTGGGGCGATGGTAAAAAGCTAGGTTTCGGACACGATAGAAAGTTGGGTAAACGCAATGTGATGACGCTTTTCAACGTGGGATTTTATCAGAAACTATTTTGGGATGGAAGAGCCAAAAGTCTAGAAGACCAAGCTCGTTTTCCTGTAGCAGATCACTTAGAAATGAATATTGATCCCCACGAAATGGCTGAGAAAATACAAGCCATTGCTGGTTATAAACCTTTATTTAAAGATGCTTTTGGCAGCGATACAGTCAATCTGGATAGAATATTGAAAGCAATTGCTACTTTCGAAAGAACTATTGTAAGCAGAAAAAGTAGATTTGATGTTTTCATTAAAGGAAACAAAGAGGCATTATCAGATGATGAAGTGATGGGACTCCACTTGTACAGAACAAAAGCACGTTGCATCAACTGTCACAATGGTCCATTGTTTAGCGACAATCAGTTTCACAACGATGGACAAACGCTTTGGGGAACTGCAAACGAAGATTTAGGGCAATACAATGTAACAAAGAACAAAAAGGATATAGGGGCTTTCAAAACGCCTTCACTTAGGGAAGTTGGCATCACAGGACCTTGGTTTCATCATGGCAATTTCACAGAACTGAAGGATGTTTTAAGTACCTATAATCTTGGCAACCCGGCGAATATTCCCAAGAAATACTTAGGCACACCAAGGGATAGTTTGTTGCCAAAGACATCTCCTATCATCAGAAAGTTAAATCTTACACCAACAGAGCAAAATCAGTTGTTGGCATTTCTGCAAAGTATCACCAATCAACCGCCGAGGGTGAAGATACCAGTAGATTTCCCGATGTAATGGGGGGAGTCGTAAGTCAACAGTCGTAAGACATGAGGCATAAGTCATAAGGGGTGAGAGGATAGTGGTGAATCTATCTAATCATTTCAATCATATAGATCAAGGTTCAGATATTTTTTTTACTTAAAACAACAGGCACATGAGGAAACAATTACAATTACTATTCTTGTTTGTACTCTTCTCTTTGGGAATGAGCGCGCAATGGAAGGATGGAACGTCTACCAACAACCTAGTGTGTGGAACTTCACCCAACACCAGTAAGTTTGGAAATGTCGCTACTAGCGATGGAGCTGGTGGAATGATTATCGCTTGGGTAGACTCCAGAGACTCTTCAAATAAGAGTATTTATGTCCAAAGGATTACGGCTGATGGAACGCTGAAATTTGGCCAGGAAGTATTGGTTAGTAATGCTACAGGCGCTTATTCCTCCTCCAAAACCAATATTTCCATCACTTCTGACAGTGTTGGTGGTACAATATTAGTTTGGCAAGATGCACGTAACACAACCTCTACCAACAGTTTTACCGATTTGTATGGGCAACACATTGATGCCGATGGTAATATTTTGTGGGCAAAAGATGGGGTAAGAGTTACACTTACCGATAATACTAAATCCAACAAAGGGGCAGCAATACCAGTTCTAGTCAATAAGAATGAATTTATCCTTGTGTTTAATGATAACAGAAACGGTACTTTCGATTTTTTCGCTCAGAAGATTGCAGTGAAAGATGGATCAGTTCTTTGGAAATCTGATGCTAGCCTTCACGGAAACAAGCCGAACGCACAAACGCAGGAAGTTGCATTGAGCGATGGTAAAGGGGGCGTGTTTGTAGTTTGGCAAGATCCTCGTCAGGGAACAACAAACGCAGATATCTATGGACAAAACATTGATAACTCTGGCAAGCTATTGTGGGATACGGCAGGATTGCCAATTTGTACTGCTAATAATCAGCAGTTGACACCACAATTGGTTGCAGACGGTGCAGGAGGCATCGTAGTTGTTTGGAGTGATCAACGAAAAGCTGTTGCAGATGGAAACATCTATGCACAACGGATTAATGCTGCAGGCACTATTCAGTGGGCAAAAGATGGTGTATTAGTTTGTGATTATACAGGTAATCAGGCAGCACCTAATGTTGTAAAAGGAGGTAGTGGGTTTATTATTGGTTGGAGCGATGCTAGAAAAGCATCCAATGATAGAAACATTTTTGCTCAGAGTATAGATAATTCAGGTACACCAATATGGACTGCTGCTACTGCTGGTGGTGTTCCCGTTTGTCAGGCTACAGGATCACAGCCAATTGGTTACACCAATGCACAGAGTTTGAAGATGTTGACAGATGGCAGTAATGGAGCTTACTTTGTTTGGGATGATAGTAGAAATACTTCGTCAAACATTGATATTTATGGACAACGATTGACAAATACTGGCTCCGTTTCCTCTGGATGGTTGGCAGATGGCGCTCCTGTCTGTAATGCCCTTAAAAATCAACAATCCCCAAGCGTGGTGCTTGATTTAGATAATAACTTGGTTATTTCTTGGAATGATGAAAGGGACAGTACAAATAATATCTATGCAAGTAAATTGTCTTTAAGTGGTGCATTGGTTCTCCCTGTAAAATTCATTTCAGCTAATGCAGTCGCAAATAATAACACTGTTAAAATAGGATGGAAAACAGCTGGCGAATCACTTCAAGCTAACTATACAATTGAACATAGTAGAGATGGAATCAATTTCTCAATAGTTTCCTCACTAAAGTCATCGGGTAATAATAGTTACACTTTTATTCATAGTTCACCATTTGCTGGTAATAATTACTACAGAATTCATGCAACTGATAATTTGGGAATCAATTTATACTCCCAAGTTGTGAAGGTTCTGTTTAGTCAAAGTGCTAAACTTAAAGTTTCAGCATATCCCAACCCCGTTTTTAATTCTTTATCCTTATCTTTCGAAAGTTTTTCTAAAGGAGCTTATTCAGTCAGATTAATTAGCTCAGTCGGTAATATTGTTAAACAGGTACATGTCAACATTGATGGAGTTTCAACTTCAATGTTAGACATTACTGGTTTGGCAAAAGGTTCTTATTTGCTTCAGGTAGCTTCTACTAATGGGGCAACAGTATCAAGTCAATTAATTTTTAAACAATAAACACTTACACTTTCACCACTTAAAACAAACAACATGAAGAGAATTTTCGTTTTTGCTTTCTTGCTAGTCTCGCTTTTTGCGAGCGCAACTAAAGCGCCTGCACCTACAGTTACCTGGATTGGTGCATCTGGAGCAAACTGGAACACTGGGACCAACTGGTCTACCGGTAATGTACCTACCAGTACAAGTGAAGTTGTATTTAACACCAGCGCAACAGTTACGCTAGACTTTACAACAGGGTTAACTATTGGAAAGTTAACAATTTCCGACAATGTTACCTTGCAAACAGGCGCCAATAGGACATTGAATGTTGGTAGTAGCTCCTTTACCTCTGGATCTAATGTATTTACAGTTGCATCTGGTAAGTCGCTTACACTCCAATCTACTGCTAACAGTGTAGGTATTACTATTACCCTAGTAACAGGGTATAAAGGTTCTATTGATGGAACCATAAATTTGGGCAGTGGTGCTAATACTGGTCAAGCCCATAAGTTAACCTCGCCAGATGCTAGTGGAATTACTTTTCAAAATCATAGCATTTGTAATACAACTTCTGTTTCATCAGGAAATGCCTTCGGATCAGGCGGAACAAATAGTAGTGTTGTATTTGAATCTGGATCTAAATTTAATTTCTTATCTGGGAGTACTCCTTTTGGTGCTTCCCCTGCGTTAATTGTGTTGTTTAAACCAGGAAGTACCTACTCTCATCAATCTAATGTTGCACCCAACGGATTGGGAGTTACTTATGCAGATTTTGAGTATAACTCTTCTTCTAATTTAACAATGACCAATAATTCATCTACAACAATTAATAACCTTACTATTTTACAGGGATCTTTGACATTTGGTGCGCTTACCAGTGGCTCTTCTCCAGTTTCTACTTTTAATATCTTGAACGATATTACCATTAATTCTGGTGCTACTTTAGGAATCGGCTCTGTTTCAGGGACTAATACTAACCCAAATGGGGTAATTTTCAACTTTGCAGGTACAACTCAATCATTTACAAATAATGGCAATTTTACTGTTAGTAGTAATATGAGTAACGGAAACGGCACTAATAATGCCAACGGTTCAGGCTACAAAACGCAAATAAACGTAGGTAGTTCAGGTCATCCTTGTGTATTAACGCTTAACTCTAATTTTGATATGGCAGCAAGCCCAGCGGCAAGTACAACAAATAACGCGTTTAACAGAAACTTGACAATTGCTTCTGGAAGTTCTTTGTCAATAGCCTCAGGAAAAACATTGAGTATTGCAGGTACACTCACAAACAACGGCACAATCAGTGGTGCGGGTACATTAAACTTGAATGGTAATGCTGCCACAGTACCTGCAGCCCAATCAATTGCTGGTACTGTTAACATAGGTAACCTTACGGTCAATAATACTGCTGGAGTATCCATTTCTGGTGGAGCTACAAGCGTTACAGGTATCTTAAAAGTCTCTTCTGGTACACTTACAACTGGCGGGCTTCTTACGCTTAAATCTACTTCAATCACTAACTCAGCAGTTGTTGATCAAGTGGGTGGTGCTATCAGTGGTAATGTAACCGTAGAACGTTTTATACCTCAAGGTCTTCGTACTTTCAGAGACTTAGGTTTTGGTGTGAGCAGCACAGGTACTATTTTCAGTAACTGGCAAGAAGGTGGTGTAAACAACAACGGTTATGGTATTGCTATCACTGGTGCAAAAGGGGTAAGTACTGGTTATGACAATACAACTGGTTTCGATTATTCCTTAACCGGAAATCCTTCATTGTACAAGTATACAAACAACGCGTGGTCTTCTGTTGCATCAACCAATGTTGCCCTAGATCCTTATCAAGGATATCGCGTATTGGTGAGAGGTAATAGAACGGTAAATCTTTTCCCTGCTTCTGTAGATGTACAACCTTTAGACATGATTAGCGATGCAACACTTCGTACTACCGGTAAGTTAATAACTGGTGATGTTACATACGGTGTAGGAAGCGTTACCAATGCTGTTGCAAATTCCACTTACGGTCTTACTGCTGGTGCAGGTTCTTATAGCCTGGTTACAAATCCATACATCGCGCCTGTTGATTGGGAAGCAGTTTGGAGCGGTGGCACTACAAACCTAAATACTAACTATTGGTACAATGATCCTACCGGTACCACAACTAGCAAAAGTAGTGGATACACCAAATTTGTAAGTTATAGTGCTTCTGGTCATACTACAAGCAACCCTCTAGGCACATCAAATGTTGGTCGTTACTTGCAACCTGGTCAGGCTTTCTTTGTACAAAATGCAACTAGTGGCGCGACCTTAGTTTTCAAAGAAACTTACAAAGCTGCTGCTCAAGCAAAGACTGCTATTTTCGGTGCTGCTCCAATAAATAGGTTGGCGATTGCTTTATACAAATCAGGAGAAAATCTAGATGGTGCTGTTTCTATATTTGGTAACTATTCTAAGGCTGCTGGTGTTGAAGATGCGGTTAAGTTCTCAAATAGCGAAGAAAATATAGCATTCACAGTTGGTTCTACCGATTTAGCTATTAATGGTTATTCAGCGCCAACTAGCAGCGATATATTACCAATTCACATCTACCAACTAAAAGCAAACACAGCTTATACACTTAGGTTAGATGTGTCTCAGTTTGCGAGTAATGGCGTTGTAGCATACATCAAAGACAACGTTGCAAACACAACAACTTTATTATCTGGCGATAATACAACACTTTCTTTTGCTACATCAGCAACAGATGCTGCCATCTTTGCTAATCGTTATAGTGTAGTATTTGCCCCTTCAGCTCTGCCAGTTTCTGGTATTGTTGCAAGTGCTATTGTAAAGGGTACCAATGTTTTGGTAAACTGGAATACTGTTGGCGAAAAGAACGTAACAAGCTATACTGTTGAGCGTTCTTTCAATGGTGTTGCATTCGCTTCCATTGTTACTAAAGCTGCGGCAAATACAGCTAAAGCTAATTACAGCATCACTGATGCTGCTGCGCAAACTGGCACCAACTACTACCGTATAAAAGCTACTGACAAGAGTGGAAGTACAAGCTACAGTTCTGTAGTAGTTGCTTCACTTGTAAGTGGTAATAAAACTATCGGAATCTATCCAAATCCTGTTGTAGGTAGCAGTTTCGGATTGAAGCTTGCAAACTTCGAAACAGGTAAATATGCTGTAAGTGTTTACAATAGCCTGGGTCAGAAATTAGTGGCAACAAGTGTAGC
>CANGFK010000203.1 GCA_947452925.1 Chitinophagaceae bacterium
AAGAGATTATGGAGAATATTCCTATCGATATTTTTATTCTCAATGCTCAAAAACAATATATATTTGTCAATAAACACGCACTTCCAGACGAAAGAAAGAGGCGGTTTATTATCGGAAAAAGTGATGCTGAATACTACAGATACTATAGTATAAGCAATGAAAAAGCTGATATAAAGGATGCCGCTTTCGATAAGACAATAGAGCAAGGGGAAGTAACTCATTATGAGTTAAAGGAAAATGATTTATTGGGCAATGAATGTTACAAAAGAACAACACTCTATCCTTTAGTTGATGAGGATGGAAAAGTGGTTAAAATAGTAGCCTACTCCATAGACATCTCTAGTGAGAAGGAAGCAGAAAGTCGGTTCAACGAAATGATCAAGCAGTATGTACATGCATTAAATTCTGTTAATGATGTTGTATTTATTGCAAACGAAAATTTAGAAGTTAACTTTTTAAATGACGCATTTAACAGCCATTTTCTGGAAGAAGGTATTGAGTTAGGCAATATATTTAAATATATACCGTTTCAAAAACCAGACTTCTACAAGGATGTGTTTG
The DNA here is from genome assembly GCA_947452925.1 of Chitinophagaceae bacterium. Classification (GTDB taxonomy): domain Bacteria; phylum Bacteroidota; class Bacteroidia; order Chitinophagales; family Chitinophagaceae; genus Parasediminibacterium. The sequence goes on from CANGFK010000203.1 coordinate 562, forward strand.
CTGTTTTATCAGCAGAGAAGGATAATATCGGTGGAAGAATCACGCTTCCTAATAAGGATAATGGCCAAAGTTGGTATAAATACAATATTCGCAAAGGTGTTTCAAATAACGAAAATAAACAAAGCGGAATAGTGGCAGTATTAAATGACATAACGGGAGAAGTTGTTTTGGAAGAAAACTTATTAGAGGTTGTTAAGCGCGAAAAGGAATTGAACGAGCTTAAATCAGCCTTTGTAAACATGGTTTCTCATGAAATGAGGACCCCTCTTGCAATCATTTCTTCTTGTGCCGAAATTATTCAGATGATGCTTGCCAGTGGAAAACCCACTGCCGACATAGAAAGCTATACCAATCATATTTTGAGTGAGGTAGAAAGGATGACCACTTTCATGAACGACATCTTGATGATCAGTAAGATTGAAGCAGGAAAGATTGAGTTTAATCCAGAAGAGATTTCTCTGATTAGTTTTGTGAATGAACTTATAAAAAAATCATACGCCCCTTGGAAAGATGATCGTACGCTTAACCTGGTTGTAAAAGGCCGCGAAAGAGTATTCCCTTTTGATGTGAAGATGCTCAGGCATATTCTTCAGAATCTGATTGAAAATTCATTCAAGTATTCTCCAAACAAACCTGCACCAACATTACGTTTACGATACAGTAATAGCTACATTACTTTCTCTGTAATCGACAATGGCATTGGCATTCATCCAGATGATATAGAAAAACTATTCTCTTCTTTTGCGAGAGGTAGAAATGTGGGTAGCATCAGTGGTACCGGAATTGGCCTTGTTGTGGTGAAATATTTTGTAGACCAACACAAGGGCTCCATACGAATTAAGAGTAAGTTGGATGCTGGAACTATCTTCTCTATCAAGATTCCTTTTTAAAGAAGAATGGATAAGAAAACTATTTTAGTGGTTGAAGATGAACACATGCTGTTGCAAAACATTGTGTCCATTCTGGAGTTGTTTGGATTTAATACAATACAGGCAACTAATGCAACCGATGCTTTGGTTCTACTTGAAACTACTAAACCCGATTTGATTCTCAGCGATGTAATGATGGGGGAGATTGATGGATTTGAATTTATCAGGTTGGTAAAAGAAATTGATGCCCTACGCGACATTCCTTTTGTATTCTTGACGGCGCTAGCTGACGTAATAGATAAAAACAAGGGCATTGGCGGCGGTGCAGCTGCCTATGTTACAAAACCTTTCAGTGGAAAGGAGTTGGTGCGGGTGATTAATGAAATCCTTCTTTAAATATGAGGTATGAGATATGAGGTATGAAGTATGAAATATATTTCATACTTCATACCTCATATCTCTTTAGTTCTCTCTCTGAATCAAATACGCGGCAAGTTTTGTTAATTCAGCTTTACGGGTGGCGGTAACAGCAATTTCATCCAGATAGTCATAGGCTTTTTCAAGGTATTGTTCTTTCAACTGTTTCGCCCAAGCATCTACATTACACGCTTTAAAAATCTCTAGCATCTTTTCTACTTTGTCAGCAGGATTTGTTGCCATCAATTCATTTATAATTGTCTTTTGTTCGGGAGTGGCCACTTCCAATGCGTGCAATAAAAGGAATGTCTTTTTATTCTGACGAATATCTCCACCCACATCTTTCCCAAACTTTGCAGGATCGCCAAAGGCATCCAGGTAATCATCTTGAATCTGAAAGGCTAAGCCAAGATTTAGTCCAAAGTTATAAATGCTATTGCAGTTTGCCTCTCCGGCACCACCAATGATTGCCCCAAGTTTTAAGGAAGCAGCCAGTAATACCGACGTCTTCAGGGTAATCATATGCAGGTATTCTTCAAACAATACAGCTTCTTGCTTTTCGAAGTCCATATCCAGCTGTTGTCCCTCACATACTTCAGCAGCTGTTTTATTAAACAGTTCAATCACCGCTTTGATGTGTTCTAAGCTTATTTTATTGATGTAGTCATACGCTTTTATCATCATCACATCGCCACAGAGCAATGCCACGCTACTGCCATATTTTGTGTGCACTGTTTCCATTCCTCGTCTCAAAGGGGCGGCATCCATGATGTCGTCATGAACGAGGGTGAAGTTGTGAAATAGTTCTATTGCAATGGCCACATTGTAGGCATCATCACTGATGTCACCAAAGAGTTCATTACCCATCAAACACATGATGGGGCGAATTCTTTTGCCACCGATATTTAGAAAGTAATTGCCGGGTTCGTACAAGCTAGCAGGGTATTTTGGAAAGTGTGGGGTATCGAAACGTGCTATAAACTCGTGGGCTAATTCTTGAAAACTATGCATTCAGCAAAACTAAATTAAAAACAATTAGGAAGGAAATAAATAGTGATTAGTTGTTAGTGGTAAGTGATAGGTTGTTATTTCACTTTAATTAAATTGATAAGTTCAATATTCTCGGTTTAAAGGAATGGATAGGAGGCAAGCTAGTGCAAAAATAAATTTAGAAGTAATAGATAACTTTGAATATTGTCATCAAAATAGCATCAGACTTCTCTTCTTGCCACTTTTTCTTGGCGATAAGTAATTAATAAGCCAGATAACCAATTAAGGCATCATGCGTACAGCTACACCTCAGGCAAGAGTGGATTGGATTAGCTACAACTAGTTGTATTGAGTGGTTAGATTCTATGACTATATTAATTTCTACTATTCTAACCCTTATTCTTTTCTTCCCCCAATGTCTTTTAGCATTTTGATAGTAATGCCCAATAACAGTACTAACGCAACGCCAATACAGAGCCAAATAATCCATTTGTGTTTATTGGAAGCCATTTTTGGATGATAGTCGGCATAATTAATCTTTTCAATATTGCCTACTGCAACATCTGAAATAGTTTTTGTGATACTATCCTTAAATGAAGTTATATCGTAGTTGGGTAATGCCAATGTTGAGTCGCCAAAGCAGAGTTTATATTTCTTTGAAGAATCAAGATAAGTGGTTAAAGAACGAGCAAACGGAAGGATGTTTATAGAATTTATCTTCAAAGGACTATTATCTTTATTGTCTATTATCAACCACAATTCTTTTTCTTTGTAAGAGTGAGGGATTTCCAGATATTCAATATTGAAACCGCTTATAACAGTGTCGAACAAAGGGGCATCTGACAAAGAACCATATATTTCCAAGTCTCTCTTAAAGTATTTGGTGCCAGTAATATTCAAATGCAAATTATCTATTGGATAAGCTTCGTCAAAAGAAACCTTTATGTAACTCTTCTTATCACTACTATCTTTTTGAATAAATTTATAATTCAAGTGTTCGCTTCTGTATGATGGCCGCATTATTTTATTTGAAAAAATAGTTGCCTTTTCAATCTCTATTGGCAATAAATCTTTTCCTAGAAGGGTAATCTGAAAGTATTTATAACTGCTTGGTGGAAAAGAAAGCGTAATCATATCTGGCTTATCAATTTTATCAAATTCTATTGTCAAGTTTTCGTTTATAACATACCAATTCTTCCTATCATCACTTCCGCTAAAGACAACATTTCTACTAGCTGTTGTATGCCCTACCTTTAAATTAATATAGTCAATATTTCTCTTCTGGCTATTCTCCAAAGTAATATGCCATTGCTTATCTGCTTCTTTCTCCTTTTTGATTATGGGCAAATCAATCATTGGGGTTGTGTACACTGCACCTTTTTCAGTTTGCAGGATATAAGCCGCTTGGTTTCCATCATCTTCCAATATTCTTAAATCTGCAAAGTCTCTTTGGCATTTTGCAAGCACACTTGCAGAAAGTGGGATACGATAAAACCCACTTTGCTTTATACTGTCCAATGCAGCACGGTATTTAAAGTGCATTTGTGCAGAAACAATGCAACTAAATATGATAAATAAAATTAGCAGTACAGCCTTATTCAGGTGTTTTATGTTCATCTTCAGTAATAATTTTTTTAAGTCTCTGGTACATAAACGAAACAACTAGCAGCAATACGCCCAAGCAGAAGAATGCTGCAATCTTGCCGGCAACAGGAATGTTGCTTAAATCAAAAATAAAGAGCTTAAGTAGTGTGATAAGAAAGAGTGAGAGGGATATTATCCTGAGTTTCTTGTATTTATACTTCATTCCAAACCACATATACACAAACGAACAGATACCCCATAGTATGGGCAATCCCGTTTTAATGTAAACCCTGCTGATATCCTCCAAGGTATTGCTTTTTGAATAGAAAAGAAGGTTTACTAAGAAGTTGATTTCTACACTCAAAAACAAAACAATTACTGCGGAGGTAAGCCATACGAAAACATTCATATTTTCCTCTTCAATGGTAGTTGCATACCGAAGAGTCATAACAATCCTGTATAAGAAAAGCCCTGTAATAATGGCACTCACCCAATGGATAAAGAAATGGAGTAAGTGAGTTTTAGCCTCTATTAAGGATGCCTGAGTAGGATAAATCCGGAATAAACTTATCAGAAATAAACCTATGCATGCAATAAAAAGATACTGTTTAATCAATTCAAATTTATAAATGTCTTGTAGTGCATTTTTAACTGTTGTTATCAGCAGAATAAATGCATTGATGTATGCTAAAGAATATAACAGTGCGATTCCTTCATTTGGATAATAATGTTCAAACTGAAACCCTATTTCCAACAACCCTGTAACGAACAATAGAATAGTGCCTACAATAAGCACTGTAGTTTTATATTGATAATAACTCCATTCCAGGTTCTTTTCTTCCTCCATTGTCTCCTGTTTTGAGAGGAAGAACAAAGCCAATGTCGCTGCTGAACAATAGCAGCCGGCAATAAATCCTTTGTTCAAAATAATCCTTACAATGATGGAGGTGTCTGCATAAGTATGTTGCCAATCCATAAACAGACTCAACACCATCGCTAGCCAAATAAGCATCGAACTACGCTGTACAAGGGGTATTCTGGATTTTATAAACAACCAATACAGCAACACCGTTTCCGATGCCCAGAATAGTGTAATATAATGTCCATGAAGTTGTATGGGTGCTGTCAACGAAATGAATGTGAGTGTAAGACCTATAAGCAGATAGAGAATATTGGTATCTACTTTTTTATTTTTATATAGAGAATAGGTTACACTTAAATTAAAAATAGCTAACAAAATACAGAACAATCCCCTGAAAGCTACTGCATCCATTTTGTCTAACAGATAAAGTCCAATGCCAAAGTACAATGCCGTATTGGCTAGTAGTATTCCAAAGTCAGAAGCAAAGAATTGCTTATTTTCTTTGATGTTATGCAAAAGGTTGATGGTGAAAAAGAGCAGATAGAAGATGGTAGCAAATACAAATCCTCCTTTGTAAGTAGAAGTAGGCGTATTGTAATCCAATGAATAAAACAGCCAGCTACCATATAGGATGATGGTAAAAACAAACGCAAGCAAGTTCAGTAGCCTCCAGCCTTTTTTAAATGCAATAGCAAGTAAGGCACTGTTAAGAATAATAAGATAAATGAACAATGCTTTATAATCGCCACTGCCATTACTAGCCATAAAAGGGGATGCAAACCCACCCACCAATGCAATAATTGCTACTTCTTGCCTGTCGTAAAGTAAAGATAAGCTCACTGCAAAAGCAGTAATAACCACCATTATAATAAAAGCAGTTGTTTGATTGAAAAGATGAAATTGCTGGTAAGCCAGCGTGATCGTAAAGTAAAAAACGGCCAACCCGCCACCAATCAACACCGAGCTAAAAGCCTTATAGCTATTTTGTAACTTGTGTGCAGCCCCCGTTAGTATGGCGCCACACAATAAACCAATGCCCACACGCCCTACGGCACCCACCCAGTTATTGTCTATTGCAAACTTTACAAAGTAGGCAATGGCCAATACCAGTATGGCAATCCCTATTTTACTTACTAAATTCTCCCCAATAAATTTTTCCAAGTCAGGATTACGCTCAAAGAAGCTAGGCTTTTCTTCCAGGGGAGTAAAGATTCTGGATTGCCCGGTTTGTAAAGTGGGTGTACTTATTATTGATGGTCGCTCTAAAGCTTTTGGTGCAACCACTTCCTCTTCTTTAATTGTGGTAGCTATTGACGGCGCCATTTTTTCAGGCTCTTCAACT
>CANGFK010000204.1 GCA_947452925.1 Chitinophagaceae bacterium
GATCTTGTTTGTAGTTTCTTATGATTTTATCTACATTTTGAGTAGAAACAGATTTTTGAGCAACTAGGGGTTTTCTTTCAATTGTAAGCATAGTTTAAAATTTAATTGTTTTTCTAATTTTTGTTGACAGAGTAAAAGTATCCATCCAAAACTTTGCATCCGAGCGTGTAATTCATTGATTTTGATTGATTATTAAATTTATTAATTCATAATATCATTAATAATCAATTTTTTTTCATAAAAAATGAACTAAAAATACCGTGTATACAGTACAATAATCGTAGTCTGTTGCGCAGCTTTTTCTGCAGTTTTTACGCAATATTTTCTGCGTAAAAACTGCAGAAAAATACCGTGATAAAAAAAAGGGTTCTTCTTGCCCATAACCAAATACTTTATTGATATTTGAAGTGGACAAAACCCCGTTTTTAAAATCTAATTAAACTTGTGTGTCTAAACACACGGAAACCTCTCATTGCAATTGCAATGAGGGGTTTTTTATTTCTAGAATCACATATTGAAAAGTAAATTAACCAACAACCCCTTGAATAAAGGAAACGCTCCTCTCCAAATTTGCAATTAAACGTTTGTTGTAGTTTTTTTAAGATACCTTACCGACTTCTCATCATTTAGAAGTCAATGAAAAACATTCATGGCAATATCACTGTTCAAAAAATGCCCATATTAAGGCACTTGCTAAGTATAATAACGGGTATACTAATTCAATATTGTTACAATTTGTCATTGAAACTCTTTCTTATTACCGCGAGTACTGCAATAGCAATAGTGTCCACATCTCCCTTTGTTTCAATAAAACATCAGCTGGCATTCAGAAAAATAGCTGGCATTGCATTACTTGTCTTATTTGTTTCAATTGGTGGCATGCTGAGTTTTGAGAGAAATTGGATGAACGATCAAGAATGTATCAGCAATTGTTATAAACCCAACCAACCAGTTTTGCTTACACTTCAAGAACCATTGGTTGCAAAAGCAAAATCTTACAAAGCCTTAGCAAGAGCAGACGCAGTCCTAATAAACAACCAATGGCAGCAGGCAAAAGGCAATGTTTTACTTTATTTTTTGAAGGGAACAGCTCCTCCACCGCTAACATACGGCTCTCAAATAGTAGTAAGCGTGCCATTGTTGAAAATAGAAAATGAAAGTTATCTAGGGGCATTCAACTATAAAGAATACTGCCTCTTTAACCACATATACTTTCAAACATTCCTTAAAACCAAAGATTACGTTCTATTAAACACCCCAAATACTACTCCTTTAAATTCATTAATTTTCAAAGCACGCTTTACAATATTAAATATTCTAAGAGCCAACATCACCGACCCAACCTCTCTCAGTGTGTCCGAAGCTTTATTGATTGGTTACAGAGATGATTTAGACAAAAATCTCATTCAAGCCTATAACAATACAGGTGTAATTCACATCATCATCATATCCGGCTTGCGGATGGGTATGATATATGCGCTTATGTTATCCTTACTTTCTCCATTTAAAAATAAAAAATGGATGCGCTTTGTAAAACCAATAGCCATCATAATCGTATTGTGGGGCTTCTGTTTGATTGCAGGCGCAGCCCCTACAGTCACCCGTAGCACCATCATGTTCACCGTCATTGTCCTGGGCGAAAGCATCAACCGGCGTACCAACATCTACAATAACCTTGCACTATCCGCCCTGATTATTCTTTTAATAAACCCTTTCAGCCTTTGGGATGCAGGCTTCCAGCTTAGTTATGCCGCGGTATTAAGTATTGCAATTTTTTATCAAACTATCCGAAATTGGTTCTTCTTTCAAAACAAAATCTTGGCATTTGTTTGGAACCTCTGCTCTGTTACCATTGCCGCACAAATACTTACGCTTCCGCTCATTTTGTTTCATTTTCATCAGTTACCTACTTTGTTTTTGTTCACCAACCTGTTGGCAGTGCCCTTTTCTTGTATCATTTTATATGCAGAATTGCTTCTGCTCATCTTTTCACCTCTTCCTCTTTTATCAAATTTCTTAGGCAAAATCATCGGCTCAATGCTCACTGCCATGAATACTTACATATCCAATGTAAACGATTTGCCTTTTTCTGTCCTGCACAATATCCATGTTTCCATACCACAAACTTTGTTATTATACGGCTGCATCATCGGGCTTTCTGGCTGGCTGATGTACAAAAGCAGCCGCTGGCTGTTGGCAGCCCTTTCCTTTTTTGCCGTCTTAGCTATATATATAGGTATTGATTTTATTTTTTAATTATTTACACTTTATTGGACATTATCCAATTCATCTTTCAAAAAGTAGTTAATCAAACATTCGATGCCATTAATTGAACATCCGATGCCATTAATTACACATCCGCATATTTGCCAACATTTAATACGTTTACCAAATAACCACAGGCGGCACATAGTACTTTATGTTAATTTACATAACAACACGTACCCAAAAGTATTTTCGGTTAGTATACCAAGCTCTGTGACCCCCCAAAGTGAAACGTTTCTTAGCTTCTATACCATTCTACATATGCCCATTTTGTCTATGTCTTGATAAAAATATTCTTCTTCTTTGTGTTAATAAATAGGCTTAAGGAGAGTTATTAATTATAAACTAAGAAACTAAAAGTGTTATGTTTGTCAAAACAGAATATTGATTTGAGATGAACAGATATTTTCTTTCCTTCCTTCTTTTTGCAGCTTTATCCTTCAAAGCGGGGGCGCAACAAACCTTTTTTGTTTACATAGAATCGGAGGCTCGAGAGCCTTTTTATGTGTTGATTAATGGTAAAATAAATTACAGCTCATCAATCCATGGGTTCCTTACCATCCCTCAAATGCCAAACGGAATATATGATGCAGAGGTTGGCTTTGTAAAAGGAAAATACCCCGAACAACACTTTGCACTCTCTATCAAAAATCAGGATTTGGGCTATACGCTTCGAAAACTAAAAGACAATTCTTTCGATTTAATGAACCTACAGACTTTTACAACTATTGCCCCAATAGCTTCTGCCAATACAATACAGCCAACAACAAAATTGGAAGAAACAACACCTTCTTTTACTAATAAACTAAAGCAATCGCCCAAATGCATTATTGCTACTGATGAAGATTACAGCCTACTTCACAAGCAAATGGAGCGAGCAACAACTGAACAAGGAATGATTGCTACAGCCGAGGCAACCTTTGCACAAAGATGTTTTTCTGTTGAAGAAGTAAAAAACCTCAGCAAACTGATACCCTCCGATAAAAACAAACTTGCCTTCTTTTTAGCTGCAAGACAAAGTATTTATGATGATAACAACTTTGGCACTTTAGAAAGCCAGTTGAACGACCAAACCATTAAGAAACAATTTAGAAACACACTCTAGCCAATGCTTCGCTATTTCATTGAAGTTGCCTACAAAGGCACTCACTACAGTGGCTTTCAGACTCAGGATAATGCCGAAACCATACAATCGAAAGTGGAAGAGGCCTTACAAACTATTTATAAAAAAGAATTTCAGCTCACTTGTTCTTCCCGAACCGATGCAGGCGTTCATGCCCTACAAAACTTTTTTCACTTAGATACAGAAACTGAACTCAATCTAAAACTGGTATATAACCTAAATGCAGTATTACCTAACGACATTATTATCAAGCAAATTTTTCTTGTTGAACCAGACAAACATGCTCGTTTTAGTGCAACCCATAGACAATATAAGTATTACATAACTAGAGAAAGAAACCCGTTTCTAACAGAGACTGCTTGGTTTTATCCCTACAATTTAGATATCGATGCTTTGCAGCAAGCCGCAGATCTGTTGCTTACCTATGCTGACTTTACTACTTTCTCGAAAAGAAACACACAGGTAAAAACATTTTTATGCCAAATCATAGTATCCAAATGGTATTATGAAAATGATTGTTTGGTATATGAAGTAAAAGCAAATAGATTTTTGCGAGGGATGGTTCGCGGACTAGTGGGAACAATGCTAAAAGTAGGTAGAGGATTAATTAGTTTAGATGATTTTGAATTGATAATTGAAGCGAAAGACTGCACAAAAGCAAATTTCAATACTCCTGCCAATGGGCTATTTCTAGTAAAAGTTACTTACCCAGACTAAGGATTGACAAAATTAAAACGAATAGCTTATAACGAACAAATTCTTATTTTCAACAAATGAACTACTTAGCCCACGCATATCTTTCTTTCAATCAACCCGAACTGGTGGTGGGTAACATGATAAGTGATTTTATAAAAGGAAAAAAACAATACGACTATCCTTTGCCTATTCAAAATGGTATTCGGCTACACAGAGCTATTGATACTTTTACAGACAATCATGAGGCTGTACGGCAAGCCAAATTATATCTAAAACCCGCCGTTGGGTTGTATTCTGGTGCGTTTGTAGATATTGTTTTTGATCATTACCTAGCGTTAGACACCAATTGCTTTGAATCAACAGATATTCTAGCTTCTTTTGCAGAACATACTTATAATACCCTTGAATATCATCAAGAATGGTTTCCCGAAAATTTTAAAAAAATGTTTCCATATATGAAGCAAAACAATTGGTTGTACAACTATCAGTTTGCTTGGGGTATAGAAAAAAGCTTTGCTAATATTGCCCGCCGTGCTAGTTTTCTATCTTCCTCTACAGAATGCTTTAATCTTTGGGAAAATAATAAGGAGTCTATTCGTCAATTATATAAAATATTTTTTCCCGATTTGAAACGATTTGTATTAGACTATTCCTAAACATTTGGACTAAACAATTAGAAGTATATTTCAATTAATACCCTGAAATAATACTATTACAAATGTTTCCAGAATTAAATTATTAGTCAAAAAAAGAATTATTCAATAATCGATAACGATTGCGACTTGATTGTTGAAAAAAATACCGTTTTTTTTAGCGTTTAAATTGAAAATAAAATTAAAAATCAGCGTTTTAGTTGGGGTTTCTTAATATGTTTGCGAGGTTGCTTCAAACACGGATGATTATGAGGTCTATATTATTACAGCTAAACGATTGCGACACTTCTATTAATTACTTTTTTTTGACTAAAAAAAGCAAATATTTTTCATCAATTCAGGATAGTATACTTAATAAAACCTACCAGATTTCTGGTCTGGGATTCTTTCAATCAATAAACATTAATCATAGTTACAAAAATTTCTTCAATCTAAAATAAAATAAACAAATATGAGCGTACTTAACACATTCGAATTAAAAGGTAAAACCGCTTTAGTTACAGGTTGTAGCAGCGGTATTGGTTTGGCTATGGCAGTTGCCTTGGCAGAAGCAGGTGCAAACATTATTGGTGTTGCTGTAGACATGCAACTAGAAGGTAGTGAAGTAGGTAAACAAGTGGAAGCACTAGGACGTACGTACAAACCCTATGTTTGTGATATGACCGATAGAGCTGATTTGTATGCCTTTATTAATAAAGTAAAAGCAGAAAATGCACCGGTGGATATCTTAATTAACAATGCGGGTATGATTCTTAGAAAACCTGCAGCTGAACACCCTGATGAATACTGGGATAAATTACTTTCTCTTAATCTAGATGCTCAATTTATATTGGCTCGCGAATTTGGTAAAGACATGATTGCCCGTAAGGATGGTAAAATTGTATTCACTTGTTCCTTGCTTTCTTTCCAAGGCGGCATCAATGTTCCTGGCTATACGGCTAGTAAAGCTGCTGTTGCAGGTTTGGTAAAAGCATTTGCTAACGAATGGGCTAGCAGTGGTGTTAATGTAAACGGTATTGCTCCGGGCTATATTGCTACTGCAAACACAACGGCTTTGAGAGAAGATGCTGATAGAAGTGCTGCAATATTGGGTAGAATTCCTGCCGGACGTTGGGGTCAACCAGAAGATTTTCAAGGGCCAGTTGTTTTCTTGTGCTCTCAAGCAGCAGCTTACGTAAATGGTCACATATTAGTAGTTGATGGTGGTTGGATGGCCAGATAATTTTTTAGGTATGAATTATGAGTTATGAGTGTTTTAGCATTTACATAATCTTTATTAATTCATATACTTTAGAAACAGCCCCTTTTACTCATAATTCATATTTCATAACTCATAATTAGATAACGTGGAAATAAGATTTCAAAATAGCCCGAAAGAGACGGCTACGATGTCAACCAAAGAATTGCGCGAGAACTTCTTAGTGCAAGAATTGATGCAGGCAGATGCCATTAAACTAGTTTACTCTCATTACGATCGTGTAATTATTGGTGGTGTAAAACCAGTTAGCAAGAAAATTGAATTGCCTAATGAACCAGAATTGAAAGCTAACTTCTTTTTAGAAAGAAGAGAAGTAGGCATCATCAATGTGGGTGGAAAAGGTACAGTAGAAGCAGATGGAGCTAAGTATGAAATAGAAAAGCTGGAAGCGGTTTATTTGGGAAAAGGAACTAAAGAAGTAAGCTTTAGCTCTGCAGATGCCAACGACCCTGCTTCTTTCTTCTTAATTTCTACCCCTGCACACCATGCTTATCCTAATGCTAGTTGCTCTAAAGCACAAGCAGCACCGGTTAATTTAGGAGATATCTCTACATCAAACAAAAGAACTATTTATAAGTACATTCAC
>CANGFK010000205.1 GCA_947452925.1 Chitinophagaceae bacterium
ACTGTACCGCTGCTTCATAAGCCAACATTGGGTTATTTAAGGCATTGTAAGTTACAGAATCTTTCACAAAAGGGAACAATCTGTAAGATGAATTGTCGTTCATATTGCAAACTGCTTCACCAGTAATGGTGGGCAGTAATCCAACAAAAAAATAATCTGGATAATTAATATGCAAGAAGTCCCCAATTGCTTTTATGTTTATGGCAATATCAGTGGGACTACTAAAGATATCACTATTAACCTTCTGAAGAATGTACTGTTTATCGTGATCAATAAGTTTCCATGTACTGTTAATTAGACCACCTTTGAGTATGAAAACTTCCACGCTTTCATTTAGGTTATACTGCTTTAAAATAGAATTCAGCATCATTTAAGTACTTTGAACAACTAGGTGAGAAATAGTGACAAATATATAGTCAGGCTACCAAATTGTTTGAATTAGCGACGAATTAACCTAATTTGCGGTGGCTACTGTGCGAGGAATGAGATAAATTTGAATGATGATTGAGGAAAAAGACTTATTGGAACGATTGAAAAAAGACGACGAAGAGGCATTCCGTCAGATTTTTGATTACTACATAAAAAAAGTCTACCAATTTGTTTATGGATACTTAAAGGACACTGCTGAAGCTGAGGATGTAACACAAATGGTATTTCAGAAAATCTGGGAGAAACGAGCAATGATAGATACAAACAAATCATTTGGAGGTTTCTTGTTTACGATTGCATACAGAAGCGTAATAGACCATATACGAAAAGAAGCCACAAAAAAACAATGGACAAAAATGGGTATTGTTGACACACAAGAAACGATATCTTACCTCACATCAGATTCATTAACAAATAGCCATCATCTAGAATCTCTTTACCAGAAAGCACTAAATGCATTATCTCAGAAGAGAAAAGAAGTTTTTATTCTAAGCAGGCATGAAGGATTGTCCAACAAACAAATTGCAGAAAAGCTACAATTGTCTGAGAAGACCGTGGAAAATCACATGACTGCTGCCCTATCATCACTAAGAGCATTCTTTAAAGCAGCAGAAATGGTGCTTATTTTCACTCTAATCCGATTCTTTATGTAATTAGTACTATTAATAAATTTAAATAATCACCTGCAAAAGGCTTTTCATCTACAATTCAATAGGGGTTTATGAATTAAAATTCGTATTTCATTTACCTCATTTAATAAAAAATAGATTTTATACATGTCCAGATTTCATAAAGTGTATCTAATTTTCTGTTTCTCATTGCTTTTTTTTCATCAGGGGATAGCGCAGCAAAGGCATATTTTCTCTATTTACAAAACCAACTTCTTGCTCGATGGAAAACCCTTTCAAATAATCAGTGGCGAAATGCATCCTGCACGTATTCCGGAAGCTTATTGGAGACAACGCATTAAAATGGCAAAAGCAATGGGCTGTAACACAATAGCAGTTTATATTTTCTGGAACTATCACGAGACAAAAGAAGGCATTTTCGATTTCACCACAGCAAACAAGAATATAGCTAAGTTCATTCACATTTGTCAACAGGAAGGTTTGTGGGTAATGGTGCGTCCAGGCCCTTATGTATGTGGCGAATGGGATTGGGGAGGTTTACCTACCTATCTGTTAAAAAAGCCTGACATAAAAATCCGTTGTATGGATAGCACTTATATGGCTGCTATAGCTAGATATGTAACCCATGTGAGCAAAGAGTTGAAACCGTTATTGTGCAGTAATGGCGGACCTGTGATACTTACACAAGTAGAAAATGAATATGGTAGTTTTGGGAACGATAGAAACTACTTGCACAATTTAAAGAGCCTATGGGAGAACAGTGGAATTAACGGACCTTTTTATACAGCCGATGGTGCAACTCCTTACATGTTGGATGCTGGCAGCCTAGAAAATGTTGCCATTGGATTAGACCCAGGCGTAACCGATGAAGACTTTGCGACTGCAGCAAAGCATAACTCAAATGTGCCTTTGTTTAGCTCCGAAACTTATCCAGGTTGGCTAACACATTGGGGTGAGGAATGGCAAAGACCAGACACCAACAAACTCAAGACAGATATGGAATATCTTTTAAGCAAAGGCAAGTCGTTCAATTTATACGTTATTCATGGGGGAACTAACTTTGGTTTCACTGCGGGAGCAAATGCATTTAGTCCAACACAGTTTCAACCAGACATAACTAGCTACGACTATGATGCTCCCATCAATGAGCAAGGGAAGGCTACACCTAAATATTATATGCTCAGGAATCTGATCAGCAAATATGTAAAGTATCCCATTCCCGACGTACCTGCCCCTATCAAAACCATACATATTCCTGCTTTCAAAACAACTGAGTATACAACCATTTGGCAGCAATTGCAGCATCCAATTGCTACACCACAACCAAAGCCGATGGAATATTACAACCAGAATCAGGGGCTTATTCTATATAGAACAGAACTAGTTGGGCACAAAAGTGGCACGCTTACCATCACAGAACCTCACGACTTTGCAATGGTGTTTGTTGATGGAAAACTAATAGACACCATCTACAGGGATGGAGGCAAATGGAGTATTCAATTGCCAGAGACCAAGAGCGCACACAGAAATCCTCAGCTGGATATTTTGGTAGAAGGTATGGGACACATCAATTTTGCACAATATATGATTGACCGAAAAGGAATAACAGATCGAGTGACTCTAGATGGAATGACCTTAATGAACTGGCAAACTTATCTGTTACCATTAGATGAAAAATTTATCACAGCACTTAAAGCACCTCCAATAGTTGGCAAGGCAAAAGAGGAGTTTCCCGTAATTGGTGGAAAATTCTTTAAAGGTACTTTTACTTTGAATGAAATTGGCGACACCTATTTTGACATGAGCAACTATAGTCGCGGCATTGTCTATGTAAACCATCATAACCTTGGCCGTTATTGGCACATAGGACCTCAACATAGTTTGTATTGCCCTTCAAGCTGGTTAAAGAAGGGAGAAAACGAAATCATTATTTTCGATTTACTTCAAACCACCCCAGCAACAATAGAAGGAATAGAAAAATTAAAATAAGTATTCACCCCCCCGTTGACCAATATCATCAAGTTAAGGATTGTACAGTATGTCTCTGCGCCCTAAAGTGCAACGTTTTACTTAGAACAACGGAAGTTCCTTCGTTTTCTTTGCGAAGGGGCTTTGAGTCCTTTGCGGTTAATCTTTTCTTTTTCATTAACTAAACAGCATTCGATAACAAACCATAAACAGTTTTTTAGCAGAACAATTTATAATTTATACCCCGTTATGAGTGCGTGTAATAAAATAGATACTATATTTCCGCAGTTGAAGTATTTTAGATTTAATTAGCACACTAACACTAAGAGATTATGAGTTCGTTATTCCGAAAAAAGTCAATAGAAAGAATTGTAGCAGATAATGAAGCCGGGGTGAGTGACGGACATGGCGGTCATTCATTAAATAAAGTATTGGGCGTTAAAGACTTGACCTTCATGGGTATTGCTGCGGTAATAGGTGCAGGAATCTTCTCTACTATTGGTACAGCAGCCTACAATGGCGGTCCAGGAATTTCCATTCTTTTCATTATTACTGCTGTCACTTGTGGTTTCAGTGCTCTGTGTTACGCGGAATTTGCTAGCAGGGTTCCAATTGCTGGTAGTGCCTATACTTATGCCTATGTTAGTTTTGGAGAAATAGTTGCTTGGATAATAGGCTGGGCTTTAATACTAGAATACGCTATTGGTAACATCGTAGTGGCTATCAGCTGGAGTGGTTATTTTAATAATTTATTGCAAGGTCTTGGCATTCACTTACCCGGTTGGTTGGTGAATGATCCAATTTCGGTGAGCAGTTTGGTAGATGATGCCGCAAAAGCAACTGCTGCACACCAACCACTAACCGATACTATGCAAGAAGCACTTGCTGCATGGAATAGTGCCCCTCTCCTATTTGGCAAACATTTACTGGTAAATATTCCTGCGCTTGGCATTGTAGTACTTATCACAATATTGGCTTATATTGGTATTAAGGAGAGTAAAAAAACGACCAATGCAATGGTTATTTTCAAAATTATTGTCATTATACTCATCATTGCAATTGGCAGTTTCTATGTAAAAACAAACAACTGGCATCCGTTTATGCCTAATGGATTTGGTGGCGTTTTGGCAGGAGTAAGTGCCGTTTTTTATGCCTACATCGGGTTCGATGCAATATCTACCACCGCCGAAGAATGCAAAAACCCACAAAGAGATTTACCAAGAGGCATGATTTATTCTTTACTAATCTGTACCGTATTATATATTCTTATAGCGTTGGTATTAACCGGAATGGTAAACTATAGCGAGCTGAAAGTAAACGATCCATTGGCGTATGTTTTTGAAAAGATACACCTCACTTGGATAGGATATATCATCTCTGTTAGTGCCGTCATTGCCACCACTAGTGTATTATTAGTATTTCAGTTGGGGCAACCTAGAATATGGATGAGTATGAGTCGCGATGGATTATTACCCAAAAAGTTCTCTGAGGTGCATCCTAAATTTCAAACGCCCGCTTTCGCCACAATTATTACAGGGGTATTGGTAGGAGTTCCTTCTCTGTTCATGCCAAGTAGCCTGATGACCGACCTTACCAGCATCGGGACATTGTTTGCGTTTGTATTAGTTTGTTTTGGTGTATTGGTATTACCAAAACTCACTCACGCCAAAAAGAGTGCGTTCAGATTACCATACATTAATGGAAAGTGGATGCTCCCTTTATTGACAGTACTAATCTTTATAGGCTTTCATACACATTTAATTAACGACACTAAAGACTCTTGGGGCTTTAGGATTGTAATGTCATCTCATTCTCGTATAACTGATTCAATTACTAACCTAAGAACAGAAAACTTTCAAGAGATTCTATTCTTAGTTTTCACTATTACATTGGTGGTAGTGGCAATATTAGCTTTCCTGCGCAATTACTCTGTCATTCCTATTGTAGGTGCAATGTGTTGCCTATATCTATTAACAGAAATACCCGCTATCAGTTGGCTTTGGTTTTTTGTCTGGATGGGATTGGGCTTGATCATCTATTCTACTTATGGCAAAAAGAATAGTAGACTAGGAAAGAATAGGAAATAATACTGTTTCATATTAAATGTTAGAAATATAAAATTCTAATTGCAGAGAAGTAAACCTGAATAAAAAAAGGGGGGATATTTATCTAAATGTAATGGTAAACGTAGTTCCTACATTCACGGCACTGTCTACCTCTATCGTTCCACCTAATGCAGTAATCTGTGAGTGAACGAGGTACAAACCAATTCCCTTACTGTCTGTGTTATTGTGAAAGCGTTGATATAAACCAAAGATTTTATCCCTCACCCTATTCATATCCATACCTATTCCATTGTCCGAGAAAAGAAGTTTTGTAGAGCCGTCCGCACCTTTCATACTCTTAATAACAATATGTACAGCTTGGTCAGGATTAGAATATTTTAAAGAATTTGTCAATAGGTTCAAAAAAATACTTTCTAGATAAGCCTTACTAAAATCAACAAGACCTACCTCTTCAAAGTTGGATTCTATGGTTGCATTAGCACTTGTAATTGTATTAAAAATGGAAGTGTAAACTTTTTCAAACACTTTACTGAAGGATACCTCTTGCGTTATAAGACTTCGATTCTCTTTAATAATTAAAATATTAATCAAGTCGTTCAAGGTTTCATTCAGTAATGAGGTGGATTGCTTGAATCCTTCCACTAATCTTTGAATACGCGTATCTTCTATTTTAGCTGTATCAATCAATCTGCAAATAGAAAGTAAGTTGGTAAGGGGTGCACGAAGGTTGTGCGTTGTGATGTAACTGAATTGTTTGAGTTCTTTATTGTTATGAATCAGTTCGTTTATCAATTGCTCTCTTTCTTGCTCTGCATTCTTTCTTAGAGTCACATCCCTTTGTATGGAAACCCAATGTGTGAGCTCCCCATTCTCAGCAAACACAGGAAATACAGAGACAGATGCCCAAAACTGACTACCATCTTTTTTGTAGTTAATTACCTCCATCCTTGCTGGCATTCCATTATCCATCGCTTCTCTAAGCTTCACTCGCTCTCCACCATCTGTGAGCGTGCCGACCAAAAACTTAAGACTCTTCCCTTGAACTTCTTCGAGAGAATAACCAGTCATGGTAGTAAAAGATTCATTCACATAAAGTATCGGATAGCCTCCTGTTGCCAACCTTTTGGCATCTCTTATTATCACAGCCTGAGTTGTATTTTGTACAACTGTTTCAAACAGTTTTATTCGTTCCTCTTCTTGTTTCTTGAGGGTAATATCCTTCATCGAGCCAATCATCTTAACCACTTTTCCGTGTTCATCTTTCATGGCAAGACTTCTGTCAACAACCGTAGCATAAGAGCCATCTGCTTTTCTGAATCTATATTCCGACTCCCACTTATCACCATTGCCTTGTATAACAGCTGACTCCGATTCTAATACCTTATCGATATCATCAGGATGCACATTCCTCCTCCAGATACTATCTTTTATGGGCACAATACCATCTATTTCATGACCAAAGAAACGCGTAAAATTCTTGCTGAT
>CANGFK010000206.1 GCA_947452925.1 Chitinophagaceae bacterium
ATCTGCTCGTCGACTGTTGTAAAATAGGTTTGGTGGCGATTAACCCCTTGTATGAATTGCATACAATAACAAAGCAAAAACCATACACTATTCCCATAATTAACATTCTGTGTATATTCGCTCTTGTTAATGAGTTTTTTCACAAACTCCCGTTGTGCGTCATGCTTGGTGACAGATACTTCAACTGAATTGCCTAAAAAAGTTGCATAGTATTACCTAATTAGATAACTTCGCACAGTGGATGATTTTAAAGGGCAAATACGAAGTTTAAAAGTTTACGGAGATGATTTTTGGACGTTTTATAACAAGCAGAACAAAAAAGTTCAAGCACGTATATTATGGACAATACGCTTAATCCGAGACATCCCTTTTGTACCTGAAAAGTATCTTAAACATTTGATAGGAACCGATGGGATTTATGAAATTCGTGTAAGTTCTGGTAGTGACATTTTTCGTATATTTTGCTTTTTTGATGATGGAAAATTGGTTATCTTAATAAATGGTTTTCAAAAGAAAGCCCAAAAGACACCTGTTGAAGAAATTGAAAGAGCAAAAAAATTAAAAAAGAAATATTATGAAGACAAAGCAAAATAAATTGGTTGACCTTGATGAATTCATAGATGACCAATATGGCATTCGTGGTACAAAGGACAGAGAAACCTTTGAAGAGGGTTACGACACATTCAAGTTGGGTGTCATGCTGCAAGAAATGCGTAAGGAACAGAATATGACTCAAGAGCAGCTTGCGGTTAAATGTGGCACAACAAAAACCTATATATCTCGTATTGAAAACAATGCAAGTGACATTCGTCTATCGACACTAATGCGTATTATACGTGAAGGCTTTGGCAGAAATCTAAAATTGTCGTTCGATATTTAGCAATTGAATAGCACGAGCGCACAACAAAAGTGTTTAGGAAAGTGCTTGCAGACACCACTGGCGCGAGTGTTCGGCGATAGCCGGTTCTCGTGTCTATAAGTCAAACCAGTTTTTAACTGGAATTTGCTAAGATAAAAACATACTGAACTTGTACTGGCTAGTCCGCGTCACTCGCTACAATCTACAAGGGCTAGCGCATCGCCTTTGGCGTGTGCATTTGCTAAGATAGCTTACCGATATTTTACAGTATTATTTCTTTATTTTAAGGAGGCTGCCACAAAAGTTACTTTTGAGACAGCCTCTTCTTTGTTAAAGTACAGTTGCTACCTATAGGTGGGGCTGCACTTTTTGTTTTATGGGTGTTCCGCTACAGAAAAGGTATATTTGTAGAAATGGGTAGTCATGACAGATAATGAATTGAGGGAGTTGGTGGCGAAGATGGCGGTTTCTCAAGCAGAAACAGCAGAACAAATGAAAAGAACCGACGCTACTATGGATAGAATTGGCATCCGATTGGGTAACATCTCAGACAATAATGGGGCAACTGTTGAAGATTATTTTTTTAATTCGCTAGGGGAGAAGCCAGAACTAGGGGGCGTGCAGTATGATACTATTGTTAAGAATTTTATGCCTAAATCTAAGCGTGGACAAGGCGAATTTGACATAGTAATGTTTAATGGAGAGAATCTGGCTTTGATTGAATGTAAATATAAAGCGCATATCAGTGATGTTGAAAAATTGATAACAAAACAAGTGGATAGTTTTAAGAAGCTATTTCCTAATTATGCCAACCATCATTTTTATCTGGGCATTGCCAGTTTTTCTTTTTACCCTGAACTGGAGAAGTTTGCCAAGGAAAACGGGGTAGCCATCCTGAAACAAAAAGGAGACATTGTAGTGATAGAAGCAGACCATCTGAAGGCATATTGATAACTAATAATTTATAATTGATAAAGTGCAGCTTCTACCTATGGGTGGGGCTGCACTTTTGTTTTTGTAGAAATACAAATGTCAAAACCTATTTAAAAGTTACTTTTACGGCATTATGGCTACCGAGCACAACACCTTGTTTCAACTTGCGGCAGATTACGTTCAGTTTACTAATGAAAACATCTTTCTTACTGGTAAAGCAGGTACTGGTAAAACCACTTTTCTCCGTTACATAAAAGAACATAGTGGCAAGCAGTGCGCCATCGTTGCCCCCACGGGTGTTGCCGCCATCAATGCGGGCGGCACTACCATCCACTCCTTTTTTCAGTTGCCTTTTACGCCCTATATACCAGGGCCCGTGAAGAGCTCATTCAATTTGATGGATGTGCACAATCAGAATGAAAAGATGATGGATAAGCACCATCTGTTGGGGAGAATAAAACTGAACAGAGAGAAAAGGGAAACGATACGTGGGGTGGAATTATTGATTATTGATGAAATAAGTATGGTGCGTTGCGATACCCTCGATGCCATTGACACCGTGATGCGCCATTTCAGGAACCGCTACCACGAACCATTTGGCGGAGCGCAAGTATTGCTTATCGGCGACATGCACCAGCTTCCTCCCGTAATTCCCAACGATGAATGGGAGATGTTGAAGCAGTTTTATGATAGTCCCTACTTCTTTAGCAGTAAAGTTGCCGAACAGCAACCGCCTATCTATATTGAACTGGAAAAGATTTATCGCCAGAGCGATCCTCAGTTTATTGATGTATTGAACAAAGTACGCAATCACCAGGTGGATGAAGAAGCACTGGAGATATTGCGCAGCAGGTATAATCCGTCCTTTTCTACTAGGGATAACGAAGGATATATTACCCTCACCACGCACAATAACAAGGCTTTTACCATCAATCAGACGGGACTTCAAAACATTATTGCTGCCCCTGCAAACTACAAAGCGATGGTGGAAGGGGAGTTTAGTGATAAAGCCTATCCTGCCGAACTGGACTTGCAGCTGAAAGTGGATGCACAGGTGATGTTTATTAAGAATGACAAGGAAAAAATAAGAAGGTATTTTAACGGGAAGATTGGAACGATTACTAAAATAGACGAGACGGCGGTGTATGTGCAATGTGCTGATATGCCTGAGCCCATTGCGGTGGTGAGGGAAAAATGGGAAAACATCCGCTATACGCTCGACCAGACCACACAGAAGATTGAAGAGGAAGTGATAGGCTCGTTTACACAGTTCCCTTTGCGGTTGGCATGGGCAATTACCATACATAAAAGCCAGGGATTGACGTTTGAAAAAGCAGTAGTAGATGCAGGAAGCGCCTTTGCACCTGGACAGGTTTATGTGGCTTTGAGCAGGTGTACTTCATTGGAAGGATTGGTGTTGCAAAGCCACATAACCGGTCAGAGCTTGTTTACAGACGAACGGATACTAGCATTTGACCGTAGTAAAACCAATGCGACTGCACTTCAAAGCAACTTGTTGCTAGGCAAGCAGTTATTTATTGAAAAGACCATTATTCAGTTGTTTAATTTTGATGCTGCTGTTGCTTCAATGGAGGGTGTATTGACTTTATTGAAGGAACATAACAGCTCTTTTAATGAAGAAACTTTACCTTGGGCAACCGACATTGCAAGCCGGATAAGGGGGTTGCAACAGGTTGCTAATAAGTTTGAAAGCCAATTGCAACAGTTGTTTCAGACCTATGAAGAAGAAGCGGTGAAGGAAAGGGTGATAAAAGCTGCGGGATATTTCTTGGGTCATCTGCAACATCTGCTGGAGTTAATTCCCCAATCGCCAGCAGTAACGGATAGCCGTAATTATGCAAAGGAATACTATGCTGATTTGAGTGCTGCCTATGCCGATATATATACGAAGCATCAGCTGATTTCTACTTGCACCAATGGGTTTGATATGAAAGTGTATCAGCAGCACAAGGTCGAATTGAGGGTACCATCATTGGCCGTAAATGCACATGCGGGTGCTAAGTCTTCGAGTGGTGGGTACAAGAACTCAAAGAGTCCGCATCCACAGTTGGCTAAAGATCTGAGGGAGCTGCGCGATAAGTTTGTTGCGGAAGAGGATGTGCCTATTTATTATGTGTTAGGGTCTACTACACTAGATGATATGGTAAAATATTTACCACAAACCTTGGATGAACTAAAGAAGATAAGTGGCTTTGGTGAGGTAAAAATCCGCAAGTATGGACAACAGTTTCTAGAAATCATTCAAGAATACTGTAATGAGAATGGCTTGTATTCACTTATGCAGGAAAAAGCACCAAAGCGAGAAAGAAGTACGGGTGAGGAGAGTGACAGTACACAAGCAAAATCACTTCAATTGTATAATGAAGGACTGAGTATAGCAGAGATTGCGAAGCAAAGAAACTTTGCAGTAAGTACTATTGAGGGGCATCTGGCGCAGATGGTAAAACTGAATAAAGTAGACGTTTTTAAATTGATAAGCAGAGGGAAGTTAGAAGCCATACTTGCGGCAATTGAAGCAACCCAATCTGAGAGTGCAACAGTTTTGTTGGAGCATCTGGGAAGTGACTATACCTACACCGAACTAAGGTATGGTACTAATTATGCAAAGTATTTGAAGGAGAGAAAGTAGTTATTAGTTATTAGCTATTAGTGGTTAGAAAAGATAAATTGAATATGCTGTAATATTTAACACAAATTAGTGCTTACTGCAAATAACTCATTTATTACCACTGACTACGCACAATTCAAAATTCTATCCTCAAAACTTATCCCCATGTATAATTTTATCGCACTAGCTTCGTTATTAAGTTAACCGTATCTATTTTCTGAATGCAACAGCCCAAGCTATACAAAGGCAGAAGTCACTTTAGCACACTAATGCGTGCTATCTTTTGCTGCTTATTACTTGCTATTGCTACTCTATCCTTCTCTCAAGATGCTACTTCTATTAGCTATAAAGTAAAAAGTTATCGCGACAATGGCATTTATGGAGCATCAGATAGTAAAGTTGCCTACATAGTTAGGTTAAAGAACAATATCAACGACAATCAGAAGGGAAATATCAAAGTCAATGTTGTTAACGATCTTGGTGCGTCTGTTTATAATGAAGATATTCCCCTCTTCATTAAGCCCATCAGCACTTTTGACAAGGAGGTATCGATAGATGTAGCTAAATTGCCTACAGGTTTTTATACTATCTATTTCAGTATAGCCACCAATCACTACAGTCAATCTCTTTATTACATTTTTGCCGTTGAACCCGAGAAGATTAAGCCAACAGGCGTTCGCCCGTTAGACTTCACTACTTTCTGGGACAATGCCCGCAGTGAACTGGCAAACATCAATCCTTCCTACAAGGTTACTCGCCGGGGAGATATATCTACAGTCAGTAATGATATTTACTCGGTAGAGTTTCAGTCCACAGGTAATGTTGCCATACGTGGTTGGTTGAGCGTGCCTAAACGACATAGCAAATACCCTGTGCTGTACAAACTCCCCGACTATGCAACTACGGCTAGGCCGGAATCTAGAAATGATATGGCTGTTCTCTCTTTAGATGCGAGGGGATTTGGTAACAGCGCCGATATGGGTAAACTCAGTTTCGATTCTTATATAACTAAAGACCTTTATAGTCGAGAGAGTTATATCTATCGAGCAGAATACATGGATTGCCTCCGTGGGATTGATTTTATCTTTAAGAATACAGATCTGAAGCTTGATGCGACCAAGATAATTGTTACCGGCATTGGACAAGGAGCAGGATTGGCAGCCATTGTAGCAGCTTTTGACAATAGGATAAAGGGAGTGATGCTTGATAGGCCAACGTTGATAGATATGAGAACTATATTCACCATTGGTGAGGTGAAACAACAAGTCCCTTGGCCTCTTGGCCCAATAAAGACCTATTGTAATACTAGTAGAACAGGGCTAGACAACTTTTTTAAAGTGTGGGATTACTTCGATCCGTTAAGCTTTGCCCCCATGATAAAGTGTCCAATCCTTATTGGTATTTCGCTTAAAAGTTCTACTAGTTTACCACAGTGCGCTTACAATTTTTACAATCAGGTACTTAGTAACAAAAGAGAAATATACAGTTGTGCAGATAATGAAACGGGAATTGACGAATCATTCTATATTTTTGAAAATAATTGGATAAAAGAAACATTGAAACTTCCATTCTAAAAGAGATACCTTCAAATACTATCAATGAAAAGATTAACACTACTATTAATAGTCAGCATTGCATTAACACAAACAGCTTCAGCCGGATTTCCTATTGGAACCGGACGTTGGATGCTGATTCCTGGCTATAATTATTATAATGCCAATGGCTACTGGAATAAGAATAGTGCTTATAATGCTTACCCTAATGGCAATTTTAGTTCACACTACTTTGGAATATCAGGAGGATATGGCTTGAACCGCAAGTGGGACTTTCTATTTAATGTACCTTTTGTGGTACAAGTAGACAATAATACTACAGGCACTAAAAACACTTACATAGCTGCAGGATTAGGCGATACTAAAGTTGGGTTGAGTTATTTCTTTACTGATTTAGATGCAGTTAATCACGTATCGCTAACAGGTTCTCTTATTTTGCCACTATATTCTAATAGGGGTGCTCCTTGGCCAAACATAGGCTTCCAATCATTGGGGGGCGAACTTAAGTTAGGCTTTTCTGGCAGTGCAACAGGAGGCTTCAGAAATCCTTATTACGATATAGAATTGGGGGTGAGACAATACTTTTCTAC
>CANGFK010000207.1 GCA_947452925.1 Chitinophagaceae bacterium
AATCAGAAAATAAGAGATAATGAGTGGCCCGAATATCAATCCAGTTATTCCAAAGAACCTCAACCCTATTATTACACCCAATACTGTAACCACAGGATGGACATTTGCCATCTTCTTGGCTAATGCAAAGCGAATAACGTTATCACTTGAACCTATGACAATCAATCCCCAAGCTATCAAAAATATACCCTGCCACATCTGCCCTTGCAGTAGTAGATATATTGCGATAGGCATCCAAATCAATGAAGTACCCACCAAAGGAATAATAGAAGCGAACCCTGATATCACACTCCAGAAACTTGCATCCTGCACCCCCGTTATCAGATAGGCAATAAACAAAAGAATACCGTGTATAACAATGATGAGGGGAACCACAACAGAGTTACTGAATGTTTGCATCCTTAGTTCAGAAGTAAACATCTTCGTCTGACTTCTCTTGAATGGCAGATACAGCATAAGCGCTGCCTCCATGCGGTTGGTGCTGACTATCATGAAGTATAAGAAAAAATACATCATAGAAATGGTGGTAAAAAAGTTGAAACTTGTATTTACAATTGAGGAGATAAACTGTGTGGCAAAGGATTGTATATTACCTATCAAACTGGTTACAATGTTGATGTTGTAGCGAGTCTGTATGATTGCACCAAAATCTTTGATGGGTTTTATCAATGTAGCAGGGCTTTGTGCCACACCAATAATCTTTTCATAAAGCATAGTTGCTACCAACCCTATTGGCAGCAAAATGATGAAAAAGGAAATACCAATTACCAGTAAAGCGGCTAAACTCTTTTTCCAGTGCCAACGTATGGTAAGCCAATCTACCAAAGGCTTGCTAAGCACATAGAACATAACCGCTCCCAAAAAAGCGGTGAAGAAATCTATCAAACTCCACAATAACCCACAGGCAATGATAACGATGATTGCCAATAAGAAGAATCTGTTTGCGGTATATGTTTCGCTATTATTTCTCATAATGATTAAGTCAAGTTTATTAGTGTACTTTTACGAAAATTATTTATCATGAATAGTAATCAAAAGTTCTGGACTGGTCTTTTTCTAGGTGCTGCAGCTGGTGCAGCAATTGCTTTGTTCCTCAGTAGCGAAAAGGGCAAAGAGGTTCTTGCAGACGCTAAAGATACTGCTGAAAAGTTTGGCAACGATATAAAAGAAAAATTACAAACCCTCGACAAAGAAATGGATGTTTTGGTAGAAAAAGGAAAAGTTGTTGCTACTGAGATTGAAAATAAAGTACTGGAATCAATTGTTTAAATTATGGAACTAGAAGAATCTTCCTTTTTTGAGGAAAGCCGCCAACATCTTGAAGGCTATATACAAGACAGATTATTGCTGCTGAAGTTGCAGACTGCTGAGAAGACTGCACGTGTTGCCGGTCTACTCTTTACCGGAATTGTACTGGCATTACTTAGCTTCTTTGTGCTTTTATTTCTAAGTATAATGGGCGGTTACTTCTTTGCGAGTCTCACAGGAAGTCAATATATCGGTTTCGGAATTATTGCTTTTTTCTATCTGCTACTCCTTGTACTAGTAATTAGTTATAGAAAAGTGCTGATTGAAAAAAGGGTAGGCAATACCATTGTTAAAATATTCTTTGAAAAAGAAAATGAGGAAACTAATGAAGCCGATAACAACTAGTATCAATATAAACTCGCTTGAAGATATTGTAGAAGCTAAGCGGGTAGTAAAGAGTCGTATTAAACTCAGGGAGAAAGAACTAACTGCAAGGTTAGATCAGTTGCCGCAAGAGACATTTAAGGCTACACTTGGCTTGGTGGTTCCCGCTTTTATTAATAACAAGATAGCTGGACGCTCCTGGAACCTTATAAAGGATGCACTTGGTTTATTATCTCCTTTTAACACAGACAAGGCCTCCCTTTGGAAAGATGTTGCCAAACAAGTAGGATTGGTAGGATTGGCAAAAGTGGTACTGGGATTATTTAAAAAATAAGCTAAACACAAGGATCCATCCTACAATACCTTCTATAAATATTTTCATAGTGTGGCACAATATTGCTGATATCAAAGTTAAGTGCGTGCTTGTACGCTTCTTCTTTCATTAATTCCAAACGTTCCTCATTATTTAAAATGGATACCGCAAACTCACTCATGGCACTCACGTCTCCCACATTTGCCATAAAGCCTGTTTTCCCCTGAATAATTACTTCTGGAAGTCCTCCCGCATTGGTACTGATGACTACGCATCTTGCTGCCATCGCCTCAAGGGCGGCCAATCCGAAACTTTCATATTCACTCGGCAATAAAAACAAATCGCTAACCAATAATATTTCTTCAATCTGTTCTTGCTTTCCTACAAAACGGATGTCATCCATCACACCCAATTCTCTTGCAAGCTCTTCGGTAGCTGATCTTTCAGGACCATCTCCTACCATCAATAACTTGGCAGGCATATAGCTTCTTACTTCACTAAAAATCTTGATGACATCATTTACACGTTTCACTTTTCTGAAGTTGCTAGCGTGTACCAATATCTTTTCTCCGTTAGGTGCAATTACTTTCCTGAATGGATCAATAGGCTTTTTATTAAAACGGCTTACATCAACAAAGTTAGTAACAACCTCTATTGGCTTCACTATTGGAAAGTTCTTATACGTTTCCTCTCGCAAGTTCTCTGACACTGCGGTGATGGCATCGCATTCATTAATGGAGAAAGTTACCACAGGTTCATACGTTTTATCTCTCCCTACAAGGGTAATATCCGTGCCATGCAGGGTACAGATTATTGGAATATCCCTTCCTGTTTTCTGTTTTACAATCTGCTTTGCCATATATGCAGCGGAGGCATGTGGTATAGCATAGTGCACGTGCAATAAATCTAAATCGTAGTTGATAATAACATCTACCATGGTACTGGCCAATGCAATCTCGTAGGGAGGATAATCGAACAAGGGATAAGTAGGAACCCTTACTTCGTGGTAGTAGATATTGGTATTAAAAACATTCAATCTTACTGGTTGCTGATACGTGATAAAGTGTATAAAATGACCTTTATCTGCCAATGCCTTTCCCAATTCTGTAGCCAAAACACCGCTACCTCCGAAGGTAGGATAGCAAACAATTCCAATATGCATAAAGTGTGGTTGATTAAATGAGCCGATTAGAAATATTTACTTTTAAGCCTGTAAGTAAAACAACAAAAAGAACTATTTGTTAATATCTCTTTTTTACCCTAGCGTTTACGAGGTCTAATTTCAGCGATACTATATTTGAATAAAGAGAATTTGACTGATTGGCTAAGCTAGTGAAAGCATAGTCAATAGAAACTGTTCCTGTTTTGAATCCCGCCCCTAAACTAGGTTGATAAATCCATACTTTCTTTTGGTTAGTGAGGTCGCCATCGCTTAAAGCACGTTGAAAATTAGATACCCCTGCTCTAAAAAAGAGGGTACGATTATACCCAAATTCTACTCCTATATTAGGGTCAATGTTTAATAGGTTGGAGCTTATTAATGTGTTACTCCTGCCATCAAAACTGAGGTGCAAATTTGCTTCTGCCAACAACGACAACTTCTTACTCAGGTTGAAGTTATATCCTCCTGCCACCACCACATTCGGTGCGGTCATTTCGGTATTCTTGGTAGGAATATCATTCTGTGTCAGATACAACACTTGTTTCTCTTGGTCTGTGAACGTAAAACTCCAGGCAGTAAAAGTGGACGTAACATCCTTCACCACTGCTGCCAACCTAAGGTTTCCCTTTGATAATTGGATGCCTCCATCAAAACCAAAGCCCCATGCTTGGGCAAAAGTCCCTACAGTTCTATAAATAATCTTTGCTGTCCCACCCAAGTTTACTTTAAATCCTTTAAAATCGTTTACTTTCTGCCCGTAACTAAGCAATACAGCATTGTCTCCCGATGTAAAAGTGGTTATATTGTTGTAGTTGATGCTTCCATCGGGCTGTACCAAGTAAAGCGTATTGGGAATATCATCTACCTGAAACCGAAGAAAAGAAACGCCAAAAGTACCTTTACCATTCTTTGCAGGTATAGCCAATCCTGCATAATAATACTTTGCAATACCCGAAAAATATTCCGCATCCATGGCCGCCAACTGTGGATTATCTTTCACATACGCTAGTCCCGCTGGATTCCAATAGCCGGCAGTAGCATCTTTTGCACTTGCAATCTGTGCGCCTCCCATTCCTAACCCTCGTGCTCCTGCACCAACATTAAGGAAGTCATTGGCATATTTCACAAACTGTGCTGGGGCTGAAGTTGTCAGAAGCAGCAATCCAATTGAACCAATAAAAAGTTTAAGAAGCCTCATTATAAAGATTAATAGGTACGAAAGTAAATGAAAGTGGGCTTGTTTTAGTTGGGAGAAAAGATAATTTAGGTTTATCTTACCATCAGAGACTTAAATGCACTCCCCAAACACTCAATCACATCTGTTATCAGCATACTTTCCATACTTTGATTTGCCAATGCGATGTCTGCTGCCAACCCGTGCAGATGAACCCCAATTTTTGCCGCCTCAAAAGGGTTGTATCCCTGAGCCAGAAAGGCACAGATGATACCAGAAAGGGCATCGCCAGAACCTCCCTTTGCCAATCCAGCATTTCCGGTGCTGTTAATAAAAGAGTTTCCATCAAACGTAACCAAGGTATGGTGTCCTTTCAAAACAATCACTAATTCATATTTACTAGCCATCGCAATAGCAGTATCCATCCTTTCTTCAGTACTATTGTGTGCGCCAAAAAGTCTATCAAACTCTTTTGGATGAGGCGTTAATACTGTTCCTTTTAAGAGCTTATCCAACAACTTCTTATCGGTAGCAATTATATTTAATGCATCGGCATCTAGCAATAAGGGCTGCTTATAATTCTCTATACATTCCGTTACTATTATCTTGGTTTCTTCGTCAGTTCCTATTCCCGGCCCAATGCAAACACAAGAAAAAATGGTTACATCCATCTCATCCTCCCGCATTGTCAGCATTGCTTCAGGCACTGCAATTTGCAGGACACTTCGCTCCTCTTCAGGCACGTTTACCGTCAGCAAACCCACTCCCGAGCGCAAACAAGCTTTGGCAGCAATGATGGCAGCCCCCATCTTACCCTTGTTTCCTGCAACAATCAACGCATGACCATAGTTGCCTTTGTGAGAAGATGGATTACGGGGTTTTAGTAAAGACCGAATACTTGTATCTATTGCTATATTTCCCTTTTCGCCAACCGAATTATTATTCATTTTATATGTATTTTCTCAGTTTTAAACACCAATCATCACCTATCCCTTGCTCTTTTTTATCCCATCTTCCACTAGCCCAACTTTACCGTTGCAACCGATGTACCCACACCTCTTTTTACAATATAAAAGTAACGTTTTTCATCGGTGTAACCCATCAGCAAAGGGTCGCAAAATTGTTGCTCATTTGCAGTGAATACCAAAAAAGGATCTCCTGCAGGAAGTATATCTGTCAGTCCATTGGTAAAGAAACCAATCACCGTATTTTTACCCACAAGTCTCACCTGAATAAAGTCTTTTACACTATCAATTTTACGTTTGAAAAGAAACCTCACTTTGTTGTTCTTCAAAGTTGCCACAAACAGCACTTGCACTATTCTTTGTAGCAGATTCACCGGAAAATAAGTCTCAATCAGCTTTAGGTTCTTATAAAATTTACTCACCAATTTACCATATACATACATCATTGCGTCTGCCGCGTCCATCCGCGCAATTTCCAGCTTGTTTGAAGCCGTATTTATGTCTGCAAACTGACCTTCCTGCTTTTCAATAGCTGCAGTCAACAAGTCTAGGAAGGTTTGTACCTCCACTTTCAGGGACGCTAAATTTACATCATCGGCAATAGCTTCTATCAGGTTTACAATCGCTTTTTTCCGTTCACCAATGGCCCCATTCTGAAAATCCTTTCTACAATGCGGCAATAAATGCACATATTCAACACTCTTTCTTGGATAGAAGGATTGTATATCCACATCCCATCGGCGTATTTCGGTACCACGAAGTTTTACAACAAGCTGTTTTACACCCAAAGTATTGCCGGGGCTACTACTATCTAGTCCACTCCACAAATTAAGTGCATTAACATAGTCCGTATTATAAGGCAGGAAGAAGTTATAACACTCCAATAGGTCTGCATCAGCTATTCCGCCAAGTAGTTTGGCTGTAAAACTGGTATAAATTTCTTCAGCGAGGGTAATACTTTCAATCGTACTACTATCAATAAAATTTTCGGAACGTATCCACGTTTGATCAGACATAACAAGCTATTTATGGTATGCATTAATTGAAAAAATAATGCTGCCAAACAGCCATTTGAATAAAGGTCGTACATTATTGAGTTTATAAAGGAAAAGAATTTTGATTCCACTTATTATCAGGAAGAGATACCCTAAATAATTCATAACCATTGCTACTTTTCAATGGGTATAAATCAGGTGATTCACCTAGCTCGCAACGCTGCAATGGGTATGAATTACCTGATTCATATTTCTTGCTATGCTTCGACAGCTATGAATTACCTGATTGATGCTACTTGC
>CANGFK010000208.1 GCA_947452925.1 Chitinophagaceae bacterium
CAATTCATTTGCTTTTTTATATTCCACTAACGCCTTATCTGCAGCTCCAATTTCAAAGAAAACAGCCCCTCTTTGCATTATGGCAGACTGACTGTTTGGGTTTATACTAATTGCCGAATCGGCATAATGCATAGCCATTGCAAAGTTTTTTTGCCTCAAACTTTCTCTAGACTTCTCTAAGATGCTATTGAAACCGGATGAAGGAATAATTTGCGATGTTTGTGCTTTTGCCAAAAATGAAACAAACAAAGAAATGAGTGTGGTTACAAGAAGTTGTCTATTCATACAATATAGGTTACTTAAATGGTTTAGTTAAATACTTGAGAATTATATTGGCTTAAATCAAAAGAATTTTAGCTTCCACGCTTCAGAGATAAAAAATAAAATGTTGCTTTTCTGCATTGTCAATTTCAATCAAACCACCTCTTCTCCTACTCCCCTTCCCAAAGATGCAATTAATTTTCTGATAAATAATACCAACCAATAAAAACCCCGTATAAATACGTGGAAAAATAAGTAGGGATATCTTGGATACAGCCCTAAAATGATCGAGTTTACACCTACTTTGTTTCGAAGGCTCCTGAATTCGGAAGGAAACAAGGCATTGTAATTCTGCAGGTACATGAATTCGTAAGAATATATGTGTCTGCAATTCTGCAGGTACATAAATCCGTAAGAATATATAAGCCTGCAATTCTGCAGGCACATGAATCCGTAAGAATATACGTGTCCGCAATTCTGCAGGTACATGAATTCATATGAATATACGTGTCCAACATTCTACAGACACCTAAATACGCAAGAATATGGGTGTCTGCAATTCTGCAGGCACATGAATCCGTCCATTTCCATCCAGTTCATACTTATTTAAGCCGTATTTTCTATCAATTGAAGCACACTCCCCAAATGAGGCGTCCCTAAAATGAAAGAAATCAGAATATCTACTTTTGAGATGGCAATGACTTTAAACTTAAATAAGGGATCATTTTTTTAGGAAGTCGTATTTAAGTCCTTAAACAAAGGATTGTGGAATAAAAGACTGACAATTAAGCACTTTTCGAGTTAACAATAACAGTGGCTCAACCAATGTATCAGCCTCTTTTAAAATAGCAACTATTGGTTGTTTCTTTTTAAACAATTAGGGATTGATGTACAATTGTTTGGTATATATTTGAACACTGTTGGGATATATAAAAGTAATCTGCTTATGCTAAGTAAAATTTATGCTTCAATTACTTGCCTATTCTTTGTAATTTCTGCTATTTCAGCGAGGCATACCCCTATTAGCATTTTACCTGTTTCGTTCAAAATCAGTAACCTATTCATTAACAATAAAACTATTTCCGAAACAAATCCTGTACACAACCTACTTCTTTCTTGTGCAATTATTACCAATTCAAGGAGTGCAATCTCCTGTCAATCAGCAAGTAACCCTTTCGAGAAGACGAATGAAAATGAGGTAGTAGCCAATGGCAGTTGCAATGCTTATTTCTTTACTTCCTACTGCTGGCATTTGTACGACAAATTGGATGAAGAAGCAGATACTAGTATGCCGAATACGCAGATTGAAACCGCAAAAGGGTACGCAAATATTGGAAGAGCCTTGTCGAAAAAAAACAAATTAGATTCTGCAGAATATTACTTCGCAAAAGCCGAGAAAATATACCTAACGCAAAATCCACCTGATAGTTTAAAGGTGAATTTATATGGCGACTATTCGCATTTGTACTACTTAAAAGCCGATTTTGGCAAGGCACAAGAATATTGTTTAAAAATGCTGAACGCAGCCGAATCTAGCGGCGATTTCTTTAAGCTAGCACTTGCCAACACTATGGTTGCACAACTATTCTATGAAATCAAACAAGCCTCTAAATCAATTTTATATACCCGAAATGCTGTCAATTTATTGCCGAAAGTTACGAATCCAAGTCAAAAGAACCATTTGATTTATACAATAGCAAGCAGGTATTTATGGCATTATCAAGTCACTAAAATCAATTCTAATTTAGATACTTCCGAATTATTCTGTAAACAACTGTTATTGTTAGCAAAACAACAAAACGATAAACTCTACATGGCAAGGGCTTTTCAAAGTTTACAAAGTGTTGCATTTGAAAAGGGAAATCTCATACAATCACTGCATTTGTTGGATAGTGCCATAAAATATACGGAGACAACCAATTATTATGACTTGCGCTTGATTTATTTCGACAAAGCCGACATATTAGTTGAGTTACACCAATATGAAGCTGCACAAAAATGTGCAGACTCTGTATTGAACTATGATAAAATTGTAGAAAATAACAATATAGTTGATGCCTATTCCTTATTATCCAAAATAAAGGAAGGAAAAGGAGACTACAAAAAGGCGTTAGCATATAAGGTACTTGAAAAAAACTTAAACGACAGCCTCACAAATATTGAAAGGACAGCTAATGTGGCAGAGTTGGAAGAAAAATATAACCAAGCCAAAAATGAAAAAACAATTGTTGATTTAGCCAAGCAAAAGCAATTATACTTCTCCTTGGCAATAGCAGCTTTACTTTTAACAGTTATTATCGCTTTGTTTCTTAGGCAACAATCCCTTAAAAACAAAAAAAACATTCTGGAGGCGGAGCAACGATTGAACAGGGCAAGAATGAACCCTCATTTTCTCTTTAATGCCTTGACCTCCCTGCAAAAAATTGCCTTAACGGAAAACGACAAAAACAAATGGGTATCAAGCTTGTCTAAGTTCAGCAACATTATGCGGGCTACGTTGGAAAGCACCTACAAAGAATACATCACCATAGAGCAGGAAATTGAATTTTTATTTGAATACTTCGAGGTACAAAAAAATAGGTTTGCCAATGGATTGTTGTATGAGGTTATTGCGGAGGATACTGTAGAAGTAAACGAGTTGTTTATTCCCCCTATGCTTATCCAGCCATTTGTAGAAAACAGTATTGAACATGGATTGAACAATATTGACTATGCCGCTAGCATTCAGGTTGATTTTACCATTGTGAGCAACGAACTATTGATAACCATTAAAGACAACGGCAAAGGTCTAGAGACTGCCAACACAAAAACCAACACCACACACATTAGCAGGGCTAATCAAATTATTCAGGAGCGTATCTATTTGCTCAACCTAAAGCAGAAATCAAAGGCCAGGTTTCTGGTGGAAGAAGATAATGAGCAAAAAGGAGTGATTGTAAAACTATATTTGCCACTTCTATACAAAGAACAGATTAATGTAGTCTAGCTAATAAATATTGCCACAAAATGATTCCGATTAAAATCTTATTGATAGATGATGATGAAGCAGTAAGGGCTACTTTAAAAAGTATGATTGCCAGTTTTGGGCATTATCTTGTAACAGAAGCGACAGGCGTTGTGGATGGACTGAATAAATACGAAGAATTTGCTCCTCAAATCATCATACTAGATATAGAAATGGGCGATGGCACAGGCTTCGACTTTTTGATACAGGTGCCCAACCGCAATTTTCAATTGATATTCTCTACGGCGTTTAACCATTTTGCCATTAAGGCTTTTAAGTATAGTGCTATTGATTACTTGCTGAAGCCGGTAGATGCTTTTGAGTTGCAAAACAGTTTGCAGAAAGCGGTTACCAATATGCACCATAAAACGTTACAGCAGCAATTCGAAATCATGCTCCAGCAATTATCTGCTACGCAAACCAGCAAACAGATTGTGTTGAAAGATCTGGATAAAACCTATCTAGTAAATATTAAAGACATTATCTATTGCATGGCTGAAGGGGCATACACCAAATTCTTTGTAATTCCCAAACAAACTATCTTGGTATCGCACAACCTGCGTTCCTACGAAGAATTATTAGAGCCCGCAGGCTTTATCCGAACCCACAATGCCTACTTGGTAAATCCTGATTGCATAAAAGTATATGACAGAAAAACGGATGGCGGCATCTTGGTTATGGAAGAAGGGCATAATGTGCTGGTATCGCAACGAAAAAAGGAAGTGGTACTAGATTTTCTAGAAAAAAAGAGATTGTAGATAGTTCCGATTAATTTTTAGGCATCTTCCATCACCTTTTTAGCGTTTCAAAAGTCAAATAAAAGCTCAACTGACGCACACTTATAAAACCAACCCACTCACTTATAAAACACGTTGAGACTGTATTGCCCTATTACATATATTCGTTGGGCTCAAAGGATTTGGACTATTACTATTTTGTCCCCACAATATTTGATTATGAAAGGTAAATTTTACTCAATATTCAGTTTGTTGATAGTTACTTGTACAGCCTTCAAGCTTCGTGCGGCTTCTTTCGCAGTTAAAGTGATAGACGTAGAGAATTTAGCAAATTCACACATTTTACGAAATAACCACTATTAAACAAATTGCAACTACTATTTGCAAGATCAAATCCCTATTTTAATATTAATTAATATATTTAGAATGAAAAAAAACACTTTACTTTTCTTACTTTTCTTTATCATTTCAAATGCAGTTACTAGTCAAACTATATTAAACAGAGGCGACATAGCGATACTTGGGGTAAATGTTGCCGTGAATAAAACAACACAAGATGAGATAATTTTTGTGTGTTTTAAGAATATTAAAAGCGGAACAGAAATTCAAATAACTGATAATGTCTATGCCAATTGTAGCGATAGTACTTGGACGAGTGCTGAAGGTGGCGTAAAAATGAAAAGAGTAGGATCAACAATTCCTGCTGGAACAGTTTTAACACTACGAACAGGAAATACATCTGGCGATGTTGTAAAATTCACTTACCCCGATTCGTCTTGGTCTATGAGCGATTTGGCTACTGGTGTAACAGCAGCTAAGTTTAATTTAGAAGCAACAGGAGATAATTTCTTTATCGCTCAAGATGGTGTTTGGACACCAGACCCTATTTATGGATGTTTCGTTCCTAGTGGGGGAACAAAACCAATCGCTGCGTTTCCTAGTAGTAAGGGTAGAATTATTACTGGTTTTAATAGTACACAATGGGCTTCTTTACAATCTTCTCTAGGTGCATCTGGTGCATATCCCGAGTTAAATTGCTTTAGCATAGCACCAACAACAGGAAATGCTTTGTTTTATAAATACAATGGCTTATTAACCGCTGCCAATCAAGCAGATTGGCTTGTTCGTATAAATAATCCATCCAATTGGAAAAGCTACACCACATCAGCACTTTATTACGCGGGTACGCCGAAAATAGATTCAAGTAGTTTACCCATTCTTTCTGGCGGAGAAATTCCAGACCCATCTTGGATAGCACCAACTACCCCAATTTGTAGTGGTGGTGGTTTAATAGATTTGTCAACTTTTGTAACTGGCACAAAAGGGGGCACATGGAGTGGCACACAAGTTTCAAATGGAAAATTTAATCCTGCAGGTTTGAATGGCAAGTATGCCATCACTTATTCTTTGCCATTTTCATCGTCAAAAGGTAGCTGCCCACTGACAATGACTGATACGGTTTTGGTAACAAGTACTATTTCTCCTACAGTAAATGCAGCAATAATATCCCCTGATCAATATCTACAAAGTGGAAAAGTGGACTATAAGTTTTATTGTGTGGGTACAAAAGTTACATTTTCAGCAAGCGCAACGGAAACAGGCTCGGCTCCAACCTATCAATGGTATAGAAATGACACAATTATTTCGGGGGCTTCTAATAAAACTTATACAGATTCAATATTGACTTCTGCTACTTATCAATGTAAGGTTACCAGTAATTCTGCTTGTGCTTCAGGTGTAACAGTCATTAATCCTAGATTAATTATTGGTCTTAATAGATCTACTTCGGCAAGCTTATCTAATGTAGGCAGCAATTGTTCGGGTTTTGATACGCTTAAATTGAGAGGTATAAACAACCTTGAATCTATTGTTTGGAAAAATGCCAATGATGTTGTAAAGCATGTTGATTATACGTTAACACCTGTTTTGTTTGCTAATAAAACCGTAGCAGGCGGTAATGGTTATGGTCCTAAAGCCAATCAATTATATCAGCCTTGGGGTGTAGCGCTAGATAAAGATGAAGCTGTATATGTTGGAGACTTTTGGAATAATAGAGTGCAAAGATGGAATTCTAATGCAACTTCCGGAACCACAGTAGCAGGTGGAAATTCAAATGGTGATGCGGCAAATCAGGTTCAGCCAACAGCAGTTTTTGTAGATAAAGATTACACCGTTTATATATGCGATTCTTGGGCTAATGAAAGAGTGCAAAAGTGGGTAAAAGGAGCAACTGAAGGATTGACTATTGCGGGAGGGCATTCTTGGGGGTCTGATGCTAGCGTTGTACTATCTCCAAAAGGTATTTTTGTAGATAGTATTGGTAATGTGTATGTGTCTGATGCCGAAAAGCATAGAGTTCAGAAATGGGCACCCGGAGCTGCGGAAGGAATTACGGTAGCTGGCGGAAATGGTGCAGGAGGGGCTGCAAATCAATTGAATAAACCCATGGGAATTACAGTTGATGATTCTGGT
The DNA here is from genome assembly GCA_947452925.1 of Chitinophagaceae bacterium. Taxonomy (GTDB): domain Bacteria; phylum Bacteroidota; class Bacteroidia; order Chitinophagales; family Chitinophagaceae; genus Parasediminibacterium. The sequence goes on from CANGFK010000208.1 coordinate 6,475, forward strand.
TATGTTTATGTAGCGGATTATAATAACAATAGAGTTGTAAAGTGGGCTCCTGGTGCTAC
>CANGFK010000209.1 GCA_947452925.1 Chitinophagaceae bacterium
GTGTATGGTTGCATTTACGGTAAAGAAATTACCCTCCACCCGCTCATGGTCATACAGTCCATGATAACTGAAAAAAGAAAGGTTATTTAAATGAATGCTTAGCATTTTTAGTGTTTAATGATTAGTGATTAACGGTTAGTGTAAGAATATAAATTTTAGAGAAGGAATATTGTTTTTCCTAGAGAGTATTCAATTATTAACTATTTATCACTAATCATTAAACGTTAATCACTAAACACTATTCAACTTCTTCTCACCCTTCCTGCGGCAATAAAACGAGGTTGCCAGTACTTGTCATTCAGGTCACTAATGGTAACCCCTTCACTGGTGGAAGCGTGTACAAACTTGTTATTGCCAACATAAACACCTACATGGGAGATTCCCCTGCTATAAGTGTGAAAGAATACCAGATCGCCTTCTTTCAACTCCTCAATGCTCACTTTGTCGCAGGCTTTATATTGTTCACTCGCTGTACGAGGCAGATTTATTTTGTACACATCATTAAACAAAGCCCCCGAAAAGCTAGAGCAGTCAACGCATTCTTTGGTATGACCACCAAGGCAGTAACGTGTACCCCACCATTCATCAATGGTTTGCAATAGTGGGATGTTAGTCAGGTTTTCCACCTCTGTGTTGGTAATGATGCCATATTTAAACTGAAGATAGTTGGCGCCTTCAATCGTACTTCCCCCTTTTTCGGAATAATGATAGGTAGGTCCTTGTTTGATGATACCACTTGTTTTGTGACGGGTAACTACAATACCACCTGGCTTCATCTCAATGTCGTTGATGAACGTGAGGTCTTGCGAAGGTTTCTTTTTCACAACTTTAGCAGTGCCCGAACCATCTTTGGAGGTAAGGTTACGCAGAAAGTTACAACTGCTGCAGCATACAAGCACCAATAAGAGGTACGATATAGTTTGAAATTGTTTACGCATCTGCTGCAAAGTAAAGCCGCAGGGCTATTAAATAAAACAGGTGTGTATATTTTCTTTTGAGTGAAGTACTTTTTGCTGATAAGGATGCTATTATATTTGCCATCCCAAGAAATGTTCTATTTTTTGGTCAATAAATATAATATAATAAACAACTTTAAAATTAGAAAGTATGAAACAAGTTAAACAGTTTACAGTAGCGGTAGTATTATTTTCGTTGGTACTCACCAGTTGCGGCAGTATGAACAAAATGCAAAAAGATGGAGCTTTGGGTGCAGGTGCAGGTGCAGTAGTAGGAGGTATTATCGGTAGTTTGTCAGGCCACGTTGGGGTGGGTGCATTGATTGGTGCTGCTGTTGGTGGCGGCGCAGGTGCCATCATCGGACACAAGATGGACAAACAAGCTGCTGAAATGCAAAAAGATTTACCTACTGCCAAAGTAGAGCGCGTTGGAGAAGGTATTGTGATAGAATTTAGCGACAAAGTATTGTTCTCTATCGGTAAATCTGATCTGTCTGCTGCTTCTAAAGCAAGCTTAGATAAATTGGTTGCTTTATTGGTTAAATATCCTGATACAAATATTGAAATTCAAGGACATACCGATAATACTGGAACACCTGCGTTGAATTTGAAACTGTCTCAAAAGAGAGCAGATGCAGTACAAGGCTACCTCGTTGCAAAGGGAATTGCTACAAGCAGGCTTACAAGTAAAGGTTATGGGCAAGATCAGCCACAATACAGCAATGACACCGAAGACGGCCGCTCACAAAACAGAAGTGTGAAGTTTGTAGTTTCTGCAAATGACAAAATGAAGGCAGATGCTACACAAGAAGCTGGCAAGAAATAATAAGGAATAAGTTAAGAACTATCAAGTTAACCCCTCTGCATATTTGTGCAGAGGGGTTCTTATTTTAAAACATAAGTGTATCTATGGTATTCTAAAGGAGTGGTACTTACTAATAAGTTGATAAGTATCTGGTCATTTGTTTTTCAGTTTATCTCCCTTCGCCCAATGTCATTAAGTTAAGGATTTTTGTCACAACAAAGCCACAAAGGCTCAAAGAAGCACAAAAGAATAAAGGAGTATATTTCTTGAATCGCTCTCTTTGCGTCCTAAAAGTGTAACGTTTTACCCACAATTAGGAAACCCTTTGCGTATTCTTTGCGAAGAAACGTTGCGTTCTTGGCGGCTAAACCCTTCTTTTTCTCTTAACTTAATGAGATTGCCCTTCGCCATATCAAAAACTAGCTATAAGCTACTTCAATTCAGCCATCACACGCAACTCTACAAATACCTTTCACTTTCCTTTATAGGTGCGTCATTGATGCTGGCAAAACGTTTGCGCATCAATCCATTCTCATCAAATTCCCACAATTCATTCCCATAACTTCTAAACCATTGCCCTTCGCAACACTTAAGCCTGAGTGAAAACAATTTAAACAATTGACCCAAACAGCTTCTTAGTAAATAGAACTCTTTTTAATCATTTCTATGCAACTATCCCTACTAGCTTATAAAAGTTAAATAAATCTTAAATCATCAACAAAAAAGATATTTAAAAAAGCTTAAACGTTTTCCATTAGTAATTTCATTGAAAATTATTATTAGTTCACCGAAAAGAAATGAGTATGAAAAAAGTTTTGTTTGCCCTTTTATCGATTAGTTTAAGTGTAGGTGCCATTCATGCACAAGCGCCTTCGAAACCATTAACTGCAGAAGAGAAAGCAGCTATAAAACAACAGCAAGAGGCAGATTTGGCCGCGGCTTACAAAGAAGCGGGTATTACTGATGAGCAAGTAGCGAAGATTAAAGAATTGGATGCCAGCTTTTTAGCTAAATCTAAAGAGTTATATGCCGAGAGAGATAGCAAATTTTCTGCGATTATTGGAAAGGATACACTAAAGAAATTCAATGAAATTTTGAAGAAGAAAAAAGAAAGCACTCCTCCTGTTAATCCAAGTGTGGCACAGACGCCTGAAGAAAAAGCTGCTTTCAAGAAAAAGCAGGATGATGACAGAGCTGCAGCATTAAAAGAAGCAGGATTTTCTGACAGTCAGATTGAAAAATATATTGCAATCGATACAGAATTGAAGGATAAAATTGGTGCTTTAAACAAAGAAAAAAATGCCGCAATTGAAGCAATAGCTGGGAAAGAAAACTACAAGAAGTTTAAGGCTGTTCAGAAAAGACAAAAAGATGAGGCCGCTGCTAAGGCATTGCCCAAATAAATAACTTCTTAGATAAGAGTAATATGTTTATAGTCGCTGATTAATCAGCGACTTTTTTATGCTATCTATTCAATGGGGTGCTGATGGCGGCTTTATAAAAGTTTTTAAATAATAGTGATAGTTTAAACTGTTTGCCCCAACTCTACCAAACTTACAGTTTCGTAGGCTTACTCCGTTGCTTTAAGCAACAAAATAAGCCTTTGAGGCTACAAGCCTCGAAGAGCGGGGTAGCGGAATTTTTTGGGGGAAAACCGAAGGTTTGAACTACGTTCCACTTGGTTGAAGGCTTCATTATTAACTAGCTAATTTATTGAGGTAATAATTATGATGTCTTTGAATATCAAATATTATCTATTTCTTTATTTTTAAATCTAGGTTTAACTATATCTTCAAATTTATCTATATCCATAACTATATCTTTAGAGTTATTTTGGTTATATATAAAAAAGATATATCCTCTTACTAAATGAATATAGATTGCATTTAAAGACAAGTTTCATAAATCTATGTTGAAGATATGGTACTTACTAAATGAATATAGATTGTATTTAAAGACAAGTTTCATAATTCTATATTACTACTACAGAACTTAACAAGGAGTTCAGATAAAATTGAAGTATCACAATACATTATAACTGATTACAGAAAAATTCGGAAATTTCCATAAAACTATATCAATTTACAGAAATTGATGCTTTTCCCCATATTTAAAAAAAAAGCTACTTTATACTTTTATACCAGTGATTTATTTCTTTTTAAAATAGGAAGATTAATAATTAATTCAGTCATAATTAATTTAGACTGTTTTAAGATATTTAGAACCCTAGATTTTTGTAAAGTATAGCAATACCCACAAGCCTTTTTCGATGTGGACAATTTTTCCGTCACCCTAAAGATTGGAATTTATATAAACATTCATAGCTAAATTTTATTTGGACTTTTACCAATAATTGGTATTTTTAACAAAAGGTTTAAAAATGAAAAATACTTCAATTTCACTCGGCAATTATTTTGAAAATTTTGTAAGTAGCCAAGTTTCTGTTGGACGATATAAAAATGTTAGTGAAATAATTAGAGCAGGACTTCGACTCTTAGAAGATGAAGAAAGTAAAGTCATAGCGTTAAAAAATGCAATTCAAAAAGGACTTGAAAGTCCAAGAGTTGAAAACTTTGATTTTGACGCACATTTGACCAAACTGAAATCTTCAAAAATGGAAAATGCTTAAACTAACATTAAGACAAGAGGCAATTGATGATTTAAATGACATTTGGAACTACACAAAAACTCAATGGTCGGAGAATCAAGCTGAAAAATATTATCAAACAATTAAATCTTCGTGTAAGCTAATTGCAGAAAATCCAAATATTGGAAAAAGCTACAATGAAATAAGTAGACATTTGTTTGGACTTAAAACAGGTAAACATATAATCTTTTATAGCATATTAGCAGGAGTTGAAATAGAAGTCATTAGAATACTTCACGAAAGAATGGATTTGATTAATCGATTAGCTGAATAACCATCTAGTCCATGAATCTCGAACTCTCGTTCATGACTCTGTCATGGACGAGTCGTTACTAAATCATAATTAGTCAATTCCTCTACTAGGCACGCCTGTGGTCGTCCTTTTCTAAAAGGATATTTTAAATTAAAGATTTCTTTATCAACCCTAAAAAACAATTGAATTTCCTTGTAAGGTATTGCCCGTTGCTTCGTCTTTACGCTTAATAAAGTTTATTAAGTAAATTAAATGATGAAAATAATAGCAGCTTTCTTCCTTTTGGTTATGGCCTATGCCTCCGCTAGCGCACAAGTACCCTTTAAGAAACTGAGCCAGTTAGCCGACCTTGCAGTCACTTTTGGGGAATCAGAAAATAGTATTGCTGCTTCCTATATACACAATTGGAGTTTGGGCAAAAAGCACCGTTGGGAACTAGGTGCGGGCATCCGCACTACCAGCTATTTTGGTGTGAAACGGAATTATATTACTGCCCCTGCAAGATTGGCTCGCTCTACTACCATCCCCTTTGTCATTGTTTTGGCTGCGCAAGAAGAGCAGAACTTCGACACACTCACCGTGCAACGTCCCCTTACGTTTTCTACCAACCTCACTTTTAATGCAGGGTATCATTTTAGTCCCAAGTGGTACGGGGGGCTGAACATAGACGTAATAGGCTTCACCGTAGGACGTACTACAAGTGCCCTGCTAGCAAGTGATGGTACCACAACACTTGAGAGTAAGGCGAAACCAGCCGCCTTTAATTTGTTGTTGACTGGCGACAATGATTTAGGAAGTCTCAATTCGGAGTTCTATTTAAGGTATAACCTCTCTCCTCATTGGGGCATACGAGGCGTGTACCAGTTCCTCTTTTCAGAATATAAAACGTCGAGTCCCGACATTTATCAGGTTGCCCCAGATGGTACTAAGGTTACCAGATTCAGGAATAAGGTGAATGCTTTTGGGGTGGCTTTAACTTATGTGTTTTAGTAATAAGATTTATTTAATTACAATTAAATTGACAATTATGAAATGGGTAATGCTGTATGCTTTTGTTTTAATTATTTTCATTGTGGGATGCACTAAGTCGGGTGCAGGGATGACTTCAAACACACCACCTGTCGGCGACACCTCCCATATAGACTCTACTCAAATGCTTGTTTTGAGTGGTACGCTGATTCCCAATATGTGGGAAAGTGCTAATGGGGTGGTGAACGTGTATAAGAAAGCGGGCATTTATAGTATTGCACTCGAAAATTTCACTTCAGCAAATGGCCCTGATCTTCATCTTTATCTTGCTCAGGAAGCAACTCCGGTACACATCATTGACATGGGAAAATTGAAATCATTTACGGGAAATCAGATCTATACAATCAAAGGAAGTCCCGATTTCTCAAAGTATCGATTTGCCACCATCCATTGCCAGCAATACAATGTGGTGTTTGGCTATGCACCATTGAATTAAACATAAAAAAGCATACTTGCCGCATTTTGCTTTGCTAGAGGATATTTTAAATTGAAGATGTTATTATTAAACACTAAATTCGTTTTTTACAACATCAACAAAATTTTTAATTATGCCAGAAGTATATCACCTCAAAATAAAAAAAGAATACGCCGCTGCATTAATTGAAGACTTGATTAAAATAGATGCTGTAGAGAATATTGCAAGCGAAAATATAGAGACACCTCAATGGCAGCAAGCTGCACTTGACAAAGAGTTGCAACAGATAGCAGAATCGAAAAACTATGTAGTAAACTGGGATAGTGTACGCAATAAATTCAAAAAACCCTAATGGTTTATAAAACAACCATCACCCCAACCGCTTTAAATGATATTCAAGAAGCACTA
>CANGFK010000210.1 GCA_947452925.1 Chitinophagaceae bacterium
ATTTTTCCATCTGTTATAAAACCAAAGAGTAGGTAAAACGGTAATTGGGGCTGCTTCTTTAAACTTATTGGTGATGTCTATCTTGATGAAAATATCTTGTGAACTCTGTTTTGCATAGGTCACTTTCACATCAAAATATTCATTTTTATCGAATACGCCTGTGTCCAAAATCTCATATTCAGGCTCATGTTTGCCCCTTGCTTTGTTGCCATGAACCAGTTTGTCGTAAGGGAAAGCCTGTTGTGGATACTTATACAAGTACTCCATGTAATAGTGGGTGGGTACGTTATCCAAGTAATAATACAACTCCTTCACATCTTCACCGTGGTTGCCTTCACCGTTGGCAAGCCCAAATAAACGCTCTTTCAGTATCGGATCTTTGCCATTCCATAAAGCGATAGCAAAGCATAAGTTCTGAAAATAATCTGTAATACCTGCCAATCCATCTTCGCCCCAACGATAAACCCTGCTTGGTGCATGGTCATGTGGGAAATAGTTCCATGCATCTCCGTGTGGACCATAATCTTCTCGTACAGTACCCCATTGTCGCTCGCTCAAATACGGTCCCCATTGCTCTAATGGGATGTTTTTTCGTTCATTTACGGAAAGGCGTTGATGTTCTGCACTCATCATATTCTAGAAAGCTGTGTTTAATCAATCAATTTATAGCAATAAATTATATACAACGGAATGAGGTGTAGATAATTGTTTTTTACTGCTTAAGAACTATAAATATAGGGGAATCTGGGGTAACCTATCTGCAATTTTTGCAAATGCCACTTACTACCACATCGGATTGCTTCTGAATGAAGCCTTCTGGAAGAGAAACATTGGGTATTGAAACATTTTCCAGACAATAGGTTGTACTACAGTTATCGCAGATGAAATGTACGTGGTTGTCGTGGTGATGCCCTTCTTTGCAATCATCTTTACAGAGGGCATACAACACACTATTATCTACTGTAGGTATGGTATGAATGATGCCCTTTTCAACAAATGTTTGGAGTGTACGATAGATGGTAACTCTATCAAAAGAGGCGGAAGAGCGCTTCTCTATGTCGGCATGTGCCAAAGCACCTTTGCTGGCATGAAACAGTTCGAGTATCTGCTTCCTGCTTTCTGTTATGCTGAGTCCGTAGTGTTTTAATATATCGGTAGTTTCCATCCTTTTTACAATTCAAAACAATAATCAGAAATATGAAATATGAAGTATGAAATATAATTTAAGCGCTTTGAAATCATATTTCATACTTCATATTTCATATTTTTTCTACCCTTCTTATTGATTAAATATCCCATTTACAAAATTCCCGTTCTTACTTTTCTCTTTCAGCAGTATCGAAATATCATCTTTTAGTCTATCCAGTTCATCCTTTTTCAGTCCGTCGTATATCTGTCCGCGCACTTGACCGTCTTTGTCTACTAAGGCAAAGAACTGGGTATGAATAAACTGATCTTCTATTTTCTCCAGTGAATTCTTGGGGTCGTCCAGCAGGTAACTGTTTCGCGCCTGATAGTACAGACTATCTTTTTTTCCAGTCAGGAATATCCATTTCTTAGTATCCACTTTCAGGCTATCTGCATAGTGTTTCATGCGGGGAACACTATCCGTTTCGGGGTCGCAACTGTGAGAGAGAATGATGAAGTTAGGTTCGTTTTTAAACTGATCGTAGATGGTGTGCATGTTGGTGTTCATCCGCGGACAGATGCCTTTGCAGGTAGTAAAAAAATACTCAACAACTGCCACTTTACCCAGCATATCTCTGTCTGTAAAAGAAATATTATCCTGATTTTTGAAGGAGAAGGGTTTTACGTAACTCAATACGGGTAATTGTGTTTTCCATGCATCGGTGCCTCTGAAGAGAAAGAACCAGAAACTGATAACCAACACAACGAAAAACCCGACGTATAAAAAAACTTTCTTAGTCATTTATGCTATAATTAGGTGCAAAGTTAACTTGTAGAGGCGGATGATAAACCGTCTTTTATAAGGCAAATAAAATTTACCACATAGACACATAGGCATGTAGAAAAAAGGAAGTTAAAAAACGCTTCGTTCCAAGCACACATAGCTTCTTCCATTATAAATACTATTGTTTCCTATTTCTTCTTGTTAAATAATATCTATGTGCCTATGTTTCTATGTGTTAAATACTAAAACAAATATTTTGCAACAAAGTTGCAGGTATCTATCTTTGCCGTCCGATGCGATTAAAAATAAACTGGGATGCGCTTGGTATCACTACTTCAATTGCCTGTGCCATCCACTGCGCGCTACTCCCTCTTTTTCTCACAAGTCTGCCTTTGTTTGGTGTAAACATCATTCACAATTTTGCATTTGAATATGGCATGATCGCCCTTGCTTTTGTGGTGGGTACGTTTGCTTTACGCCACGGATACGCCAAACACCACCATCGGGCACTTCCAATATTTCTTTTTAGTGTGGGTATCATCTTTTTACTCGCCAAACAAATATGGCATCAATGGGAGTTATACTTGTTGCCACCCGCAGTAATTTTCATTCTTTTAGCTCATTATTATAACCTTAAGTTTACCAAAAGTTGTAACCATCATTAATTTATTGCCACAGAGGCACAGAGAAGACAGCGTGATTAATGTATCAGTTTGTGCTTACTGCTTTTTCTTTCTGCTTTTTCTGTGCCTCAGTGGCAATTTCCCTCTCGTCAACAAATAATCTTCATAGCATAGTTAGTAAAAACAAAAAGGGATTGCAGCGTAGTATAAACCTGCTTCAATCCCTTTTTTATGCCTAAACTTTAATTAAATTTTATACCGAAGCTTGAAATATCTTATCGGTATGTCCCTTTTCGGTAGCAGCTTTTATGTAGCTTCTAAAATACTCATCGGCAGAAATAATGCCACTGCCAAACAGCGTAAAGATGAATAATAGTGCCAGCACCAATACCGAAAGCACAAATTCTGAGTCCTGAACGCCCCTTCCTGTGTTGAGGTTTACAAAGAATACGGCGCCAAACAGAATCGGAATCTGTACCAGACACATCCATCGGGTAAACAATCCTACCGTGATAAACAAGCCTCCCAACAGCGAAAGATAGGAGATGGCAAAGGCCACTTGTGGTTCGTAGCTTTTGAAAATACTCAGCTTAGTTGTTTGGGTAAGCTGTTGAAAATACACATAGTTTTGAAGGAAATAAAGCCCCTTCCAGAAAAGAATCAGCCCCAGTAACATTCTTAAGATAGCCCACCACCGGGGTTGGTTGGCAGCGTTGTTTACAAGTGTTTCTTCCATGACAATCATTTTTTGTTGTTAAAAAATATTTCCCTTGATGGGAATGCAATCGTTATCAAAGATACTTGTTTAGTTGAAAATGCTTCTTTTGGTTTTAAAATATTTTCCTAAATGTGTATAAAATAATTTATTCCGAAAATAAATCTTCCTGAACCCTTATTTCCAGCTTTTGGTAGACAACCAGTAACTTAGAATCAGACAATTTATCCTCTGCTTACTCATTACTTAATACTTACAACGTAAAACTTGCTTATCCTCCTACGCCGCCAGTGACATCTGCACTTCCCAGTTGCCATTGAAGTCGGTACTATTTTTTACGTATAAAAACAACATATCTGTCGAGCCAAACGCCGCAAATGGAACTGTTACTTCGCTGTGAGCCGGTAAATCAATCAGCACGCCTACCATCACACCATTCAGCACCTGAGTGCCATAATATTGTTGTGGCAAATCGGATTTATTCTTTATCACAAAAACAGACTTTGCCACAATGGCGCTGTCAATGCAAATTGCCGTAGAATTGCCTGCCACCATACCCATCCTCAACACAGTGGTAGATGGAAGATCGGAGTATAACTGACCAAATTCAAAATAAGTATTACACTTAATGAAATCGGGGGCAAAGGCTTTACCAATTGAATACATGGCTATCAAACAACTTATTTCTACTGGCAATCTGCTTGTTTTGATGGAGCCACGTGTTGTTTTCAAGGTTCCTTTACTTTCATTTTGAGTAGCCAAAGAATCAGTAATAAGTGTTTCGTAGCTGGCAAATAGGTCAGCAAAAGCAGTTCCGCCAAGGGTTGCTTTGTACTGGTTTGCTTTTACAGCCATCCGATGACTCGTGGATTGTATATTAATCCTCGTTAGTCTGCTAAACTCCGTCATCCCCTTCGGAAAAATTTGTTTGTAGACGGCCGAACCAGCAGGATAGACCGCCGCAATGCCGTTGTAGTGGCTGCGAACACCTTTAACAAAAGTGATAGTAGCATCATCTATGGTGATGGTTGCACTAGCACTATCGGCAGAATCAACTGCTTTGGTTACATAATTGCCAAAATAGGCGGTGTAGTCGGTGGTTAATGCCAGAATATCAGCATCGAAAATACCGCTAGGATTGTTGAGTGTTAAAGCGACGATTAGTTTACGAGCGAAAGCCTGCAAACGGGCGTCGGTAATGTTTCTTGAATTAAATGGATTTGAGAAAAATTTCTCGAAAAATGTAGTCTTCATTTGTAATTAATTAAAAGATTAGTATTTAAAATAAATTTTAAGTATGAAATTAGAAAGGTGTAGATGCAAAAGATTGTTAGCACTATTTAGCCGTCATTATAATTTTTTATCGATGTCAGCAGAAATGTTGCCAGTAAAAACTTGTTTTTATCGATGTCAGCAGAAATGTTGCCAGTAAAAACATGTTTTTATTGATGTCAGCAGAAATGTTGCCAGTAAAAACTTGTTTTTATTGATGTCAGCAGAAATGTTGCCAGTAAAAACATGTTTTTATCGATGTCAACAGAAATGTTGCCAGTAAAAACTTTTTTTGAAATCTTTTTGATTAAAAGTGTGCGAGAAAATGGCGGCTATCTTCTTCGTTTTTAAGTAGGAGATAATCTTACTGGAAGATGAAGAAATACTTCTTTTTAGACTATCGTTTTGAACTCAATAATTAAATCCTTAATGATTTATTTGATGATGTAGGGAATCCCTATTGATGAAACGAGGAGGTGATAATGTTATTGTGCTAGGGGTAAAGTTTATTTTTGGAGGGGAGGAGGCGATGGTATGGTCAACAACCTTCAAAGGGTTGTTGACCATGTGATAGGATTGGATTTACTGAGAAAATTACCCCATTGATTAAATTCTTGTCCGTATTTTTAGCACTTACAAATGGGTGTTATACCATTGTTTAATTATGGTAAACTATCTTGAATTAACTTACTATGTATAAAAGTATTCTTCTTATTCTTTTAATCTCACTTACAACCTCTTGTAATAGCCCTACTAATTATAAAAATGCATGTTTAGAAAGTGTTGACGATAAGACAATTTTAAAGATTAAAGGCAAAAGACGTTACATGGTGCATGACTTTATCTCAATTTTCAGTAATGATATGTATGAGGATAGTTGTTTGATACAAATTCCAAAATTTTGTAACAATTGTACAATTTTGGGAAAGGATATTCCAACAGAAGAAGGGCATTACAAATTCATTGGTCAGATAAAGATCGAAGGTAATATCGCTGATGTAGAACTGCAAGTGGATAATACAGACGACAAGGTGGTTTATCCTTATGACTGGAATGGCAAATATTCTTTAGAGAAAATAACACATTGAGTCAAACCAATGACTTGTTTTTTCTTCTACTTTTCTACCAATTAATTCTAATCTCCACCACAATTACTCAGTTGTAACCTGTTTTTATCCACTCATTTGAAATTGCTTTGGAAAAAGCCCGAAAATTGAGGTTATTTGCAGCGAACTAAATGAACAATAAATGTTACCTAAGTACAAAAGAGTATTGCTGAAGTTGTCGGGAGAAGCCTTATTGGGCAATCAAAAGAATGGTGATCCATTCAATCCGAAAATAATTGAACAATATGCCATAGATATCAAGTCTGTGACAGATTTGGGCGTTCAGGTAGCAATTGTTATTGGCGGTGGTAACATCTACAGAGGTATGAATGAAGCCGAAAGTGGCATTGAACGTGCGCATGGCGATTACATGGGAATGCTTGCAACCGTCATAAACGCAATGGCTATGCAGGCAATGTTGGAGCGTATTGGCGTGTACACCAGGTTGCAAAGTGCCATACACATGGAACAAGTGGCCGAACCATACATCCGTAGAAAAGCATTGAGACACCTGGAAAAAGGTCGTGTGGTGATATTTGGTGCAGGTACAGGTAATCCTTATTTTACAACAGACACTGCTGGTAGCCTTCGTGCTGTAGAAATGAAAGCCGACGTGATACTAAAGGGTACAAGAGTGGATGGTATTTATACTGCCGACCCCGAGAAAGACCCTGCTGCCACTAGGTTTGAGACACTTAGCTACCAAGATTGTCTTACCAAAAACCTGAAGGTGATGGACATGACAGCCTTCACATTGTGCATGGAAAACAAGATGCCGATAATTGTTTTTGATATGAATCAACCCGGTAACCTCTTGCGCGTTATTGAAGGAATGAATGTGGGAACGCTGGTGAAATAGGAATGAAGTAGGAAGTATGAA
>CANGFK010000211.1 GCA_947452925.1 Chitinophagaceae bacterium
TATGTAGTTGAGTTGAGTAATAATATTTGTCTTGATGGAATGGTTTATTGATTGACGCTTCTAACTTATCTTCTACTAGCAATCAACAAGTTCAGATCTGTGAATTTAAGATCAAACTTCTGACTGATATATAAGTCAGTCAGGGCGCCTTTAAACAAGTAAATCCCTTCTCTTAAACTCACATTGTGCCAGATCATCTCTTCAAGACCACCTGCATCACTGATGGTGAGCAATAAAGGCATTAATACATTGCTGATTGCCTGACTTGCTGTACGGGCAAAACCACTTGGAATATTGGGAACACAATAGTGAATGACATTGTGTTTGATGAAGATAGGGCTTTCATGACTGGTCAGTTCACTGGTTTCAAAGCAGCCCCCTCTGTCAATGGCTACGTCCAATATGATACTTCCCGGACGCATTGCTGCAACCATTTCCTCGGTAACTACAATTGGCGCTCTGCCGTGTTCATTACTCAATGCCCCAATGGCTACCTCACAGGTTTTCAGTTGTTTAGCCAGAATCTTAGGCTCCAATACACTCGTCCAAACGTGCTGACCAAGGTTGTACTGCAACTCTTTTAATCGATAGATATTATTATCAAACACCTTAACAGATGCACCCAAAGCCAATGCATTTCTGGCAGCAGTTTCTCCAACAATGCCTGCACCAACAATAACTACTTTGGTAGGAGGAATACCACTGATGCTTCCCAACAGAACGCCTTTGCCCTTATTGAAACTACTGAGGTATTGACCCGCTATCAGCATCAGGGCACTACCAGCAATTTCACTCATACTTCTAACGATGGGATAGCTTCCGTTATCATCTTTCAGGTTTTCGAAGCTCAGTCCTGTTATCTTTTTCTCAATCATCTTCTCGATGATACAAGGTTTTAATGCTGAATGATGTATGGGGGAAATGATGGTCTGATTCATCTGTATCAAGTCCATATCCTCTTCAACAATCGGGGCGCTTTTAAGTAACAATGGGGCTTTATATACTTCCGCTTTGCTGTGTACAATGGTGGCTCCTGCCTCTGCATAATCCCTGTCGCTGTAATGACTACCCAAGCCCGCATTGTGCTCAATCATCACGCTATGTCCATTACTAACTAATACACCTACAGCTTCGGGAGAAAGAGAAATTCTGTTTTCCTGAAAGGCAAATTCCTTAGGAATACCTATTTCCAATTTTGCACCGCGCGGTTTTATGTCCAGTGTTTCTTCGAGTGTTTCGTAGCTGAAAGAGGTTGTAATAAGCGGTTTACTTGTAGCCATTTTGCAGTAGTAGTTACTTTGAAAGATGCGTTGTGAGGGCTAAAATTACTTGATTCCATTGTTATTGAAATAATTTTCTTAAGATAAGGAGCTTTTTAATGTGCTGCTTATCAGAGTTAAGGGTGTATCAATGGTGTTTTAAGCATATAGAAGACTATATTGTGTATCGTGAAGATGACATTCCAATTTCATATAAAGTCATCTGGTCAATAAATACCAAAGTTTATTACAAATCTATCATATGATACAGAATAATTACTAAAATAGGGTTTACTTTGGGCAAAACTTTGAAGGATGTTTAAAGAGAGGACGTTTGTAATTGTATTATTTTGTTCAGTACTCACCATTTCCACCGTTGTATTGCAATATCTTAATCCCTCCCAAGGCTTTCTGGATGGAGGTCTTATCGCCGCGATACTTTTAACGATGCTTATAAAAGACGATTTGTACACCAAGCTATTTGGCATCATCAGTCTTGTTTTTATCATAATAGAATCCTTCTTTCCTAGTGAAAACTTATCACGCTGGCAAGTTATTTTACAGCATCTTTTTCCTGCTATTATTGTCATTATCACTACATTTTCTGTGATGTATATCAAACGACTGTATTTATCAATGGAGTCGGAGGAGCGGCAACTGAATGCCTTATTTGAGTTTGCAACAGAAGGAATCATACTCACCAACAAAGAAGGAAAAATAGTGCTTGCCAACCCCGCAGTACTGAACCTGTTTAAGTATGACAAACATGACTTGATAGGAAAACCTATCGAAGTACTTATTCCTACACGTTTTCATCACAATCATGGTAGCCACAGAGAAAGTTTCTATAACCATCCTTCCAACAGATCAATGGGAAGAGGAAGAGATCTTTTTGGTATTACGAAAACCGGCAATGAAATACCGTTGGAAGTAAGTTTGAGTTACTATAAGCAGAAAGGAGAATTTTTTGTAATTGCTTTTGTGGTAGATATTACTCAAAGGAAGATACAGGAGGCCACTTTGATGGAACAGAACAACAAACTAGAACAGATATCAGCCACCATTAAAAAGCTTAATATAGAGCTTGAAGACAAAGTTGAGCAAAGAACATTGATATTGAAGGAAGCACTACAACAGCTAGAGATTTCACAGCAAGAACTGAGTGAGGCATTGCAAAAAGAGAAAGACCTGAACGAGATAAAATCTAGGTTTGTATCGATGGCTTCACATGAATTCCGCACCCCTTTAAGTACCGTCCTATCATCGGCATCATTAATTGGACGTTATTCAAAAGAAGAAGAACAACCCAACAGAGACAAGCACATCAAGAAAATAAAGGAATCGGTTAAACACCTTAACGACCTGCTAGAGGACTTTTTGTCCCTTGGAAAACTAGAAGAAGGTCGCGTGCAAGCAGAGATCTTGAACTTTGAAGTAAAAGAATTTGTAGAGGAGATATTGGATGAGCTAGTTGCCGTGAAGAAGGAAGGGCAATCTATTGTTTTAAAATATGACGGAGATGAAACATTTACTACTGATAAACGCCTGCTTAAAAACATCTTACTAAATCTATTGAGTAATGCCATCAAATTTTCAAACGACAATGGCACGGTATCACTGATAATCAATAATAAAAGTAATTTATTGAATGTGATAGTAAAAGATAGTGGAATTGGCATCTCAGCTGAAGACCAAACGCATTTGTTTAGCAGTTTCTACAGAGGCAGTAATGCGATAAACATACAAGGTACAGGTTTAGGACTGCACATAGTAAAGAGATATGTTGACATTTTACAAGGTAAAGTTGGGCTGAAAAGTGAATTAAGTAAAGGGACTGAAATAACTGTAGAGTTGCCAATTCTGAGTAATTAGAATTTATCTACAGCTATCCCTCCATATTCTGCCTCAACCATCTTTCTATTTCGTCTAGTGTCATTCCTTTTCTCTTGGCATAATCTTCTACTTGGTCAGGCTGAATTTTGCCTACGCCATAGTATTGACTCTGAGGATTGGCGAAATACCATCCGCAAACTGATGATGCAGGATACATAGCCAAGCTTTCGGTAAGGGTGATGCCAATATTTTCGCTAACATTTAATAAATCGAATAACTTATACTTTTCAGTATGGTCAGGGCAAGCAGGATAACCCGGTGCCGGACGGATACCTAAGTATTTTTCATGAATCAATTCATCATTGGTTAGATGCTCATCGGTGGCATAACCCCAATATTCTTTCCTTGTTTTTAAGTGTAAGCACTCTGCAAAAGCCTCTGCCAACCTATCAGCCAATGCCTGCAACATAATCTTGTTATAGTCATCCAGATTAGCTTCGAAAGCTTTAATGTGAGGTTCAATACCATCGATGGTAACGGCGAAAGCACCAAGATAGTCACCCCCATCCCCTAAAGGGGCGTTGGTAAGAGGTGCGATAAAGTCTGCTAAAGAGATGTTCGGTTGACCTGGTGCTTTTTCAATTTGCTGACGTAGGAATTCAAGATGGACATACCGTTGACCGTCAACCGTTGACAGTTGTTCCCCTCCATCGGTAAGCGGTAATCGGTTCACGATAACTGTATCCCCTTCGCTACCAGCTTCCCAGAAACCGATAGTTCCTTTTGCTGTCAACCATTTTTCTGCAATGATTTTGTCTAATAAAGCATTTGCATCATTGTATAGTTTGGTAGCTTCCTTGCCAACAATCTCGTCAGAAAGAATGGCAGGGAAGTTTCCGTGCATTTCCCAAGCAATGAAGAAAGGTTTCCAATCTATAAATTGTCTTAGTTCATTCAAATCGAAATCTGCAAACACTTTAGTACCCGTGAACTGAGGTTTTACCTGTTGGAAAGTAGCCCAATCTATGTTTACTTTATTGGCTAAAGCTTTAGTGTAAGGCAAATAGTTTTTGTGAGATTTCTTGTTATCAAACCCATGCTTCAGTTTCACATACTCACCGTAAGTCTGTTCTAAGAAGGCTGGTTTACTATCATTACTCAACAAACTTCCTGCAACAGTCACGCTTCGGCTAGCATCCAATACATGGATAACGCCATTGCCATATTCGGGGGCAATCTTAACAGCAGTGTGCATACGGCTAGTGGTAGCTCCACCAATCAGCAAAGGTTGCTTCATTCCACGACGCTTCATTTCTTTAGCCACATGAACCATCTCATCAAGCGAAGGAGTAATTAAACCACTCAACCCAATAATATCTGCCTTATGATGAATAGCGGCTTCTAGAATTTTATCTGTAGGAACCATTACGCCCAAATCGATAATATCATAACCATTACAACCCAAAACTACCCCAACTATATTCTTGCCAATATCATGCACATCACCTTTCACGGTAGCCAATAATATCTTGGCAGCACCAGCACCTTCCTCATTGATAGTCCCTGCTGCAATGTGCGCTAAACGGCGTTCTTCTTTTTCAGCTTCTATGTATGGAGTTAGCACTGCCACACTTTTCTTCATCACCCTAGCACTCTTTACTACTTGTGGCAAGAACATTTTACCCGCACCGAATAAGTCGCCCACAAAGTTCATCCCGTCCATCAACGGGCCTTCTATCACATCTAAAGGCTTAGGATATTTCACCCTTGCCTCTTCTGTATCCGCATCTATATATTCAGTAATACCATTAACCAAGGCGTGTTTCAAGCGCTCTTCCACCGAAGCATCACGCCATTTTTCATCCCTTTCTTGCACCTTTCCCTTTGCTTTTACCGTCTCGGCAAAGGCAATCAGCTTTTCTGTAGCTTCGTTGTTATCGTTGTTTCTATTAAGGATAACATCTTCACAAAGTTCCTTTAGGCTTGGTTCAATCTCATCATAAACTACTAACTGACCTGCATTCACAATACCCATATCCATACCCGCCTTGATGGCATGAAATAAGAATACTGAATGCATGGTTTCGCGCACATGTTCATTGCCACGGAAAGAGAATGACAGGTTACTAACGCCTCCACTAATCTTTACCAAAGGGTGCCTTTGCTTGATGATGCGTGTGGCTTCAATAAAATCTACACCATAGTTATTGTGTTCTTCCAAGCCTGTAGCAATGGCAAAAACGTTAATATCGAAGATAATATCTTGCGGATCGAAGCCTACTTGCTCGGTTAATATCTTGTAAGCTCTTTCAGAAATTTCCACCTTGCGCTCTAAGGTATCGGCTTGGCCTTTCTCATCAAAAGCCATTACAATAACAGCAGCACCATACGCTTTACAGATGAAGGCATGTTCAATAAACTTTTCCTCGCCCTCTTTCATGGAGATGGAGTTTACGATGCAACGTCCTTGAATACACTTCAAACCTGCTTCAATAATCTCGAACTTAGAGCTATCCACCATAATCGGAATCTTGGCAATATCTGGTTCGCTCTGCAATAGATTTATGAAGGTGGTCATGGCTTTTACACCATCCAACAAGGCATCATCCATATTTACATCCAATATCTGCGCACCATTCTCCACTTGTTGGCGTGCAACAGAAAGGGCTTCTTCGTATTGATTATTCAATATAAGTCTGGCAAACTTCTTACTACCGGTAACGTTGGTACGCTCGCCTACATTGACAAAGTTTGTCTCCGGACGAATAATTAAAGGCTCTAATCCACTTAATCTTAAAAAAGGTTTTATCGTTGTACTCATTTTATATTTTTTTGCCACAAGGGCTTTTTTCGCCACAAAGACGCGAAGGCTCAAAGTGGCACAAAGAAAAGAAGAAAGTAAAAAGGAAGAGAAAGAGAAAAAATATGAAAGTTTATAGAATCATTCTTTTTATTCCTTCTTTGATTAATGGGACATTAAAGTTTATAATAAATCCTAAATGTTTCTCTGATAAACGCAAATAACTTAATAGTTGTGCTTCCCAAACCTTATGATATTCTTCTTGTGCTTTTAATTCTATTATTACTAAATCATCTACTAAAATATCCAATCTTAACCCATCGTCAAAAATGACATCATCATACACTATTGCTACTTCTTTTTGTTTTGCAAAAGGGATGTCTCTCTTATATAACTCATAACAAAAGCAAGCTTCATAGATTTTCTCAAGCAATCCTGGGCCTAACGTTTTATGGATGTGATAAGCAATATCTACTACTTGCTTCCCGATCCATTCTCTACGTTCATCCAGTTCGTCATACATTTCTTATTTTTATTTTCTTCATTTTTTCTTTTCTATCTTAATTACTTAGTGCTTCTTCGAGCCTTTACGTCTTTGTGGCGAAA
>CANGFK010000212.1 GCA_947452925.1 Chitinophagaceae bacterium
TAGAAATATTTAGTGCGACTTATCTCTTGGCAGATCCCGACTTTGCAGCTCTGGCTAGTGTGCTTTACTTTCTCAGCGGAATTACCATCGCTTGTGTCCTGCTCTTTCTGCCTCAATCTCATCTTCGCTTACCCAAAAAAGATTATTTCACTAACACTTTCAATAGTTACAAGTTGTCCGCTTTGGCAATGATGGGTATCATTATGTGTCACTTCGGGCTTCAATACATGAATGATGCACCGCTAGACTATCATGATGCCGATATGTTACCTATCATTCAGGTAATGAGCCATCGGTTCATTCAAGGACATTGGGCAGAAGTGTACAATACTATTCCCAACATTTGGCAAGGAGTAAAACCAATTTACCTGCCTGCCATGTGGTTGCCCTTCAGCTTTGCAGAATGGCTACATATAGATATTCGCTGGATTACAATCTTGGCTTTGTTTCTCGCTTTCTCTATTCCTATTCTTCTTTGGGATCCTTTTGCCAGTCAGCGGTTATCTCTTACCTATAAGATTGCGGTATTTATGTTGTTCTGGTGGCTTTTTGCCAATGACTCTGCCGGTTTAGTTCCTTATACAGAGGAAGGCGTGGTTATTATCAATTATGTATGGCTTGCTATTGCTTTGCTTAGTGAGAATTATTTACTGATAGGAGTGGCGGCTTGTTTGTGCCTGTTGAGTAGATATGCCCTGATAGGATGGCTACCTGCCATGCTGATGCTGTTGTATGTGCAGCGAAAAAGAAAGCAATGGTTACACCTGAAGATAAGTGGTCTTGCTTGTTTCACGCTGCTGGTATTGCTGCCATTTGGCTGGACAATCATCAAGAACTTCATTACACTACCTGGTGCGTACATCGATTTTGCAGCAAGAGTATGGAAAGATGGCCCTCAGGTATTTGCCATCAGTCTGGGCTTCGCTAAGTTCTTTGGTCCGCATAGGATTGCGTTGCAGCATTATATTCTAATCACGTTGTCCTTTACTGCACCGATGATTTTTGTACTCATCTGCGCTTGGGTGAATTACAAGAAGCGGATAGTACTGCACAATATTCCGCTGGCAGCTTTAAAACTCACTTTGGTTGTCTTTTATTCGTTTGTAGATGTCCCTTACTTGTATCTCTATTATACCTCTCCCTTCATTAGCTGTGTGCTAGTTTCCTATTGGGTGTCTTACAGGAAAGGAGAGAAAGCAATGACTGAAAAAATTACTACGGAAAACAATAGCGAAGCGTATTCGCCTATTTAACAAAATATTTATTTCCCTGTTTTACAACTGTCTTTATTAGTCAAGCAACTACTTAAGCCAATCGGAAACGATACCGGAAACGCTTGCAGTTAAAATCTTATCAATCAGGTTATCCAAACCCTGCATTGAGCTATCTGTTAGCTGCTTGTCCGACAACTTCAGCAACTAAACTTATCCATTAAATTCGAGTCCACTGTCACCTGATAGTATTATTTTTATCATCAAACACACAAACAAATGAAATTTAAATCGATTGCAATTGTCATTCTATTTTCCTTAGTATTCAGCGTTATTGATGCACAAAAACCAAAGTCTTTTCTGGTTAAGCCTGAGCGTTTGATTCAGGTAAAGAATAAAGTGAAAGTAGGTGACGCACAAACAAAAGCGTGGGTAAATCATCTTGTAAAGGATGCTAACAAATACCTCACCGCCAAGGCGGAGTCTGTGACAGACAAAAAGCAAGTGCCTGCCAGTGGCGATAAGCATGATTATATGAGTCTTGCGCCTTATTACTGGCCTGATCCAAGCAATCCATCCGGACCATACATTAGAAAAGATGGGCAGAAGAACCCTGAAATAAATGATTATAGTGACCATAAAGCAATTGACAATACTACTAAAGCTGTCAAATATTTATGCCTGGCCTATTATTTTACCAATGATGAAGCTTATGCTAAAAAGGCTTCTGAGTTAGTGCATGTTTTCTTTTTAGATGCTGCCACCAAGATGAACCCTAACATGAAATTTGCACAGGCAATAAAAGGTGTGAATGATGGTAGAGGTACTGGTATATTGGATTCTAGAGCGTTTGTGGATGTGGTAAGTTTCATAGGTTTGATTGATGGAAGCAAAGCATGGACTAATACTGATAAAGATGCACTAAAGGCTTGGTTTTCAGAATATTATGATTGGTTATCTAACAGTAAAAATGGTATAGATGAACGCAATGCTAAGAACAACCACGGTATATGGTTCGACACTCAGATGTTGGGCATAGGATTGTATTTAGGCAAAGAAGATGCTGTGAAAGAATACCTCAAAAGCACGATAGCCCGTGTTGATGTTCAACAGGAAACTGATGGCAGACAACCGCTGGAGCTAGTGAGGACAGCAGCTCTTTCTTACAGTACTTTTTGCTTGGATGCCTGGTTTACTGCTGCTACCCTTGCTGAAAATGTGGGTGTAGACATCTGGAATTATAAAACCAAAGACGGTAAGGGAATAAAGACAGCCTTTGATTGGTTATTACCTTATGCAATGGGTGATAAAGCATGGACTTATCCGCAGATTCACGACTATAAAAAGGGGGATTTCTTAGCTCTTTTAATAAAGACCTCCAATCATTATAACGACAATATTTACATTACTTCTATTGACAAGCTACAAACGGAAAAGGAAGATTATCTTAACCAACTATTGTATGGAAGATAGGAGAGGGGTGCCATTTCTCTCGCAGTCGACTCTTAATTTACAAACAACCCACTAGGATATAGGTGCAAGACTGCCAATACATGCATATTCTTATAGGATACACATGAATGAATGTTAATTCATGTATGTCTGAGTCAGACACATCTATCTGACTGTCAATTTGTACATGTTTTAGCTGGACACACATGAATGAAGGTTAATTCATGTGTGTCTGATTCAGACACACCTATCTGACTGCCAATTTGTACATGTTTTAGCTGGACATACATGAATGAAGGTTAATTCATGTGTGTCTGCGTAAAAGATGCATGAATTAAAGTTTTTTAGGGCATAGCCAGCTAATAACTGACTGATTTAAGACCAATTTCTACAGGGCTTATTAATTTGTTGAGGTTTGATGAGCGAATTGTATTGATATTTGTGAGACACTCGCCGTTGTTGTGTCTTCTTGACCAATAACTATACAGGGGAGGTATAATTAATTAAATTATCGTTCTGTTGCTTGTTGTTGGTGAGGAACACACGACAAAGGCGATGGAAGACCAATAAATAGGAATGTGATTGTTAATCAGATATTTTCCTATTGATTATTTAATTATTCTTCTGCTGCGCAAATCATAAATTTGATTCTCACCAAGAATTATATAAGGAGATGTAACATTTCCGGTCTCTTTAGTTTGACGATTCCAATCATTATTGTCATATATCAAGACTGTGCTATTTCCCAAGACTGTCAATGAGTTTTTGTGTATTTCAATCGCACTTGATTCTTCTATGCCAATTCCTAGTATTTCAGGAAATTGTGTAATTATTGGAACCAAATCAAGTTGTCTATTCCTTTTTAGTAAATGTTGGTCAATTGCTGCATGTTTTACAAATCCAAAACCTTTGTCATATGCATTGTCTAGTTTTGATAAATCAGAAGTTTTTCTCGTTTTTCCTCCCATTAGATAAGATCCCTGAATGGTAGCGCCAGCAGAGGAACCTCCAATAACACCCCCTCTATCAAGTAAATCAAACAGTGCATTTAATGTTTTGGTTCCAAGGTATGCTTCAGAAAGCCTGTGTTGTTTACCTCCACCAATAAATACTCCTGTAGCTGTTTCAAGAACCTTATAGAATTTCTCATCATTAGCTTCATTCTTGGATCTTGTATTAATTGCCGTCACATTCATTATGCCACGCTTTTTGTAAGCATTTATAAAGTTTTCAGATTCTTTTAATACCTCAGCATCATCACTTGCGGTTGGAATAAATACTATAGATGCATTTTTATCCCCAGCTAATTGTATGAAACGTTCTCTTACCTCTTTAGGTGTAACCCCACCGCCTATTATAATTAGATATCCTTTTTGGGGACCGATATATCTTTCTTCGGATTGTTTACTTTGGCTGATAGCATCGGACAGTATTAAGAAAGAAAGAATGGTTATAGCTATTATTTTCATATTTTTTTTGTAAATGTAGTAGGTTAAATTTAATTTATTTAGCCACCTATCGCAAATGTTTGACTTGTGTTTTTAGTTAGATTAATTCTTTGCAAAAACGACTTGCTGTTCAAGCTAGGCTAACATAGTTCCTTTAGCTTTATTAAGGTTTTATCGAGCCATATACTATTCATCACTTTACAAAGAATCCCACAATGGTTTTTACAGTTTGTCCATCCCGATAGATGTTGCTATGTCCCAATCCTTTGGTGATATGAAACGTAACATGTGGTAATGCCAACGCTTGAATGGGTAACACATCGTTGTAGGGGCAAATGGCATCTTCTTCGTCGTGTAGCCATAGCGTAGGAATAGTTATCTGCTCGATGGCGCGGCGTGCATCAAAATAACTGACTGGTAACTTACCTAGCCTGATAATCAGTTTATACATCCTTTCTTTTACCCTGTTTGGAAGTGACACCATCTGTGCAAATTTGTCTATAGGTCTTGTTATTTCTACCGCAGGTGCTATCAATACTAACTTCTGGAGGTGTGGCAGGTACTCAGATGCTAATGAAGCGGCCAAGCCGCCGATGGAGTGTGCCATAATACCATAGAAAGAACCAAATTCTTTTTCTATTATAAGGATAGCATTCTTGTATTGAAGCGAGTTGATGGTTTTTCCATCACTTATTCCGTGTCCAGGTGCATCGAAAGCATAGATGGAGAATCCTTCTTTTCTTAGTGGGCGGATATACTTTTCGAACCGATAACTGTAACTATCAAAGCCATGTAGTATCAGTATTTTCTTTCCTGTAGCTACGTCAGCCTCTGGTTGCCAGCGCCATCCACGAAGTGTAAGACCTCCCTCTATGTCTACAGAAATGTGTTCTCCTTTTTCGAATATAAGGGGCATGGGGCGTTCTGGTTTGCCACTGTAGGGCGTACAGAAAAGCTTGAAGGCACTGCGGGCTGCTTTGCGTGGTGCAAACAATCCGAGTAACCTGAACTTTATCCTATAATATTGCAGTGCTAATTTTTTAGTTAATTTCATTTCTCAAAGCAGGCAAATATATGAATGTAGTCATTATAGGAACAGGCAATGTAGCAACTGTCTTGGGTAAGTTAATTAGTGGCAACGGGCATAGAATAGTGGAAGTGGTTGGTAGGAATGCTGCAGCAGCACAAACATTAGCTAGATTATTTGGGGCTTCTGCCAACACCAGCTTCTCTAATATTAATGATTCGGCAGACATTTATATTATCGCAGTGGTTGATACCGCCATAGAAACAGTTGCCAAACAATTGACATTGCAGCATAAACTGGTAGTGCATACGGCGGGTTCTGTTTCTATTCAGGTGCTCGGCAAACTTTCGGGTGGTTATGGGGTGCTTTGGCCGCTACAAACGTTGCGGAAGGAGATGAAAGCAATTCCTGAAATACCTATTGTAATTGATGCAAGCAATGAAGCTACCTATACTACCTTACTAGCCTTTACCAAAAGCATTACTAAAACTGTATTCCGTGCCAACGATGTCAAACGTATAAAACTACATCTTACAGCAGTATTAGTTTCCAACTTCACCAATCACCTATACACACTTGCAGAGGATTACTGTCACAAAGAATCTTTGGAGTTTAAGTTATTGCTCCCGTTGATACAAGAAACAGGTAACAGGGTGCAAACTAATTCACCGAAAGCAGTGCAGACAGGTCCTGCAGTGAGGGGGGATAATACAACTATCAACAACCACCTGCAATTGCTAAAAGCCAATCCGACATTGCAGAAAATCTATCAACTTTTGAGTGATAGTATTAAAGAGTAATCTTAAGGGGTATTTTGCCACAAAGGCTCAAAGACATAAAGAAGCACTAAGTAATTACTATTCTTCTTACTTCTCTTTGTGCCACTTAGAGTCTTTGCGTCTTTGTGGCAAAAGAAAATTAAACAGATTGTTTAAATAAAAAAGCACGGTCTTAGAAAAGACCATGCTTGTACATGTTGAATAAAAAATACCAAGTTGTAGTAAGTTGTTACTTACCCATTTTCTTTACCTCTATGGTAGTATAAGTTGCTATGTAGCGCATAATATTCTTGACAAATGCTTCTGCAAAACGATAGTAAGCATCTGGTGTGTCTCTCACTCCTTTGT
This sequence comes from Chitinophagaceae bacterium, assembly GCA_947452925.1. Lineage (GTDB taxonomy): Bacteria > Bacteroidota > Bacteroidia > Chitinophagales > Chitinophagaceae > Parasediminibacterium. The sequence continues at coordinate 6,266 of CANGFK010000212.1, forward strand.
AGTTTGTTTCTATCTGCCATCCGAATACACTAGGATATCTGGCATAACGTGCTGTATTATAGCCACCGTTAAAATATTTTTGATAGGAATAAGCAAAAGGATCTTGCTTGCTAGGGGTGGAGGGGAAGCCAGATTCCACCATCCATGTACCAAAAGCATTTGAACCTGTTAGCATTTCTTTCAGTGTTAACTTTCCATTGTGTGCAGCAATCAAGTTTTTGATGGA
>CANGFK010000213.1 GCA_947452925.1 Chitinophagaceae bacterium
AGAACCTTTGCGGTTGTTTATTAAAAACTTTATCGGGCATCCAAGTGTGATACTGCATAGGCGTACTTGTGGATTGTGGTATGATGAAACCATTAAATGGGTGGTTGATTTTGAAGCTTATATCAGGGTAATGCGGGAAGGCAGGTCGTTTATTTACCTAAAAGAGCCATTATTGAACATTGGTTTGGGAAAGGAACAAGTTACTTTTAAAGTGTTTAGAAAGCGGGAGGTAGAACTGCCAGAAAATATTTATTTATTAAACAAACTAGGGCTAGATATACTGAAGAACATCTGGGTATACGATTACTATTGGCGGTTTCTGCGCAACCTGAACATCAGATCGGTGCACGAAATAGTTGAATATGTTTCTGAGAAAGATATACCTGTCCAATTGAAAAGGATGGTAGCTATTCAGAAGCTAATACCTAACAACCTATTGAAGATAGGGGTGGTTTCGAAGGTGCTGATGGGGATTTCATATGTAACCCTCCGCCCCTAAAGGGTGACTTTTGAAACCTTGGAAACCTTTATAGGGTTTTGATCCCAATAAAGGTTAAAATAAAAATTAATAATGAAAATAGTAATAAATACAAGGCTGTTGCGGAAGAACGATATGGACGGTATTGGTTGGTTTACCTACCATACCTGCAAGTATCTGGTGCAGCATAACAAAGATATTGAGTTTCACTTTTTATTTGATACTAAGATTGACGAAGAATTCATGTTTGGCGAGAACGTAATACCGCACGTGCTGTTTCCGCCTGCCAAACATGCTTTTCTGAATGTGGCATTCTTTCAGTATGCAGTCCCTAAACTACTCAAACGTATCCAACCAGACCTGTTTTTGTCGCCCGATGGCAACCTTGCGTTGAATTATACAGGCAAACAATACGGTATTATTCACGATATCAGCTTCTTTCACTTTCCGCAGGATTTAAAGAATACCAATGCCTGGTATTACAACCATTACTTTCCCAAGTTTGCGCAACTAGCAACAAGATTAGGAACAGTGTCTGAATATAGTAAACAGGATATTGCAACTAATTTTTCTGTTGACCCCAATAAGATTGATGTATTGTATTGTGGTATCAACGATGACTTTTATTCGCAGGATAAAGACGAAGCAATGCTGATAAGACAGCAGTTTGCAGCCGGAAAAGAATACTTTCTGTTTGTGGGGACCCTGCATCCAAGGAAGAATATTGTCCGATTGATACAGGCATTTAATCAGTTTAAAAAGGAAACAAACCTCGCTCACAAACTAGTTATAGTTGGGAAGACTATTTATGGGGCGGAGGAAATAAAAGTAGCGGTTGCCACTTCATTATATTCCAATGATATTGTGTTTACGGGCAGGCAACCCGATAATATTGTGAGTGCGTTGTATGCAGCAGCATTGGCATTGGTGTTTGTTCCACATTTTGAAGGTTTTGGCATTCCAATACTCGAAGGAATGCGAAGCGGAATACCCGTAATTACGTCCAACACCACTTCTATGCCTGAAATTGCAGGTGATGCGGCGATTATAGTGGACCCATATAGTGTAAATGAAATAGCAAATGCTATGACAGCGATAGCAAGTGATGCTAGTCTGCGTGATTCATTGATTATCAAAGGAAAAGAAAAGGTAAATGAATTTAGTTGGGATAGGACTTCGGGTTTGTTGTGGGATAGTTTGCAGAAGATATTGTAGGGACTAGGAGAAATAATAGTATCAGTCTTCTTTATGACTTTAGAAGTGTTTATGCAGAGGCTATATTCTTAACCAAGATGCTTCAAAGCCTCCCTTTTACTAAGAGGAGACAGGTCATTGTTACCCACAAAGTCCAGAACCCACTCTCTGTTTACTTTTGCATATTCGCGCAATGCCCATCCAATGGCTTTTCGGACAAAGAACTCCTTGCTTTCCGAAACATTCAGAACATGTTTTGCCAATAAGTCCCTGTCAGTCTTGCTTTTGAAGCTTTTTTGGAAGATGATACTGCTGCGTTGCAACCAAATGTTGCTATCCTCATTCCAACGGGTTGTGATGGGGGTGGAGGCGGGGAATAACATAAAATACTTACTTACGCAATCAATGTTTAGTCCATCCACACTATCCCACCAGCTTTGGTTTGTGAGGCAAAATTCAATCAATTCAATCGTTTCGGGTTGCCATAGTCTATGATAATAAGCCAATGTCTGTATTCCAGCATAGTGGTATTCCCTTTCTTGTCTCTGCCACAAGGTATGAACAAGAGTATTAACGGTTTTAAGATCTGGTAGGGGGCTGCTTTTGATTAATAAGGAAGTAAGTTGCCTTCTGTCTGCCGTCCAGATGCCTATAAACTCAAAATGGTTCTTCATGTAGGCTTTATTTTTCAAGGCCTGATGAGGGTTTCTCTTTTCTTCAAATAGAGCTTCTAGATTTTCGATAAAACTGTTGACTATGTCCATTATTTTACTTGGCAGGCTGCCTATTTTTACGTTTACTCTTGCAATAATTAGCAAATGTAACTAGCAATATTTATATAATTTACAGTTCAGATTGATAGATGGTGAGATGTACTTATTGTTGCTTTTGATTATTATGTTCTATCAAGCGTATTGCATTGTATCAGAATATAAACAACAAAGAAGATTGCTAGAAGTTATTCTGGAAAATCAAGTTTGTTTAGCAGTTTAACTCAAAACCAGAAGTGAGATTCTAACAATATTATTGAAAAGGGAAAAATTAGGTAGCTAATTATTAAAATATTTTAAAGAAATGACTTAAAAAGTTTTAAAAACTATAATTTATTTAGTTAATTTGCGTTAATCTTAAAATATTTGCAGATTTTGGCTTCTTTTTGTGCAAGTAAGAGTGTAAACAACAATCCCACAAAGGGAACAAAAAATTCAAATTTTCCTGTTGATGGTGAAGTTTATTTTAAATAATCAATTGGTTACTGCAAATCAGGCTAGTGGCAGCACTGTACTTGATTATGTGCGTTATTTCAAATCACTGAAAGGCACTAAAATAGGTTGTCGAGAGGGTGATTGTGGGGCGTGTACCGTTTTGGTGGGCGATTTTGAGGATGGACAATTGGTTTATCGCTCCATGACGAGCTGTTTGATGCCATTGGGCAATGCGGAGGGCAAACATATTGTATCGGTAGAAGGTATCAATATGAAAGAATTGACCCCCGTGCAACATGCTATGGCGGCTACCAATGGAACACAATGTGGTTTTTGTACAATCGGCTTTGTGATGTCGCTTACAGGGTTTGTTTTAGGTAAAGAAACGAAAGAATACGACCAAGCAATTGCTTCTGTGGATGGAAATATCTGTAGATGCACTGGTTATAAATCTATTGAACGTGCGGCTGCGTTGCTTACCCAAAAGGTGGCTGACAAACCAGATGAAAATACCACTAAATGGTTAGTAGAGAATGGTTTTATCCCTGATTATTTTCTGAATATTGAACAAAGATTAAAGGACTTACGTAAGGAAATAACACCTACATCTGCAACAGCACTTAATGGAGAAACAATTCTGGGTGGAGGAACCGATTTATTAGTTCAGAAGCACCATGCAGTTAAAAGAGCGAATACAGTTCATCTATTTGATGATAGAAAGCTAAAAAATATAATCCTGCAAGATGGCGAAGTGCATATTGGTGCTTCTGTTACGGTGACTGCTTTTGCAGAATCAGCCCTTATTCAAGGCTTATTTCCTGACTTGACGAAGCATATAAAACTTGTTTCCTCTACGCCCATCCGTAATATGGCTACGCTGGCTGGTAATCTGGTAAATGCGTCCCCTATTGGTGATATGAGCGTGTTTCTATTGGCTTTGGATTGTAAAATTGTACTGGAAAAAGAAGAAAATACAAGAACTATTTACCTAAAAGACTTTTATAAAGGCTATAAGCTACTCGATAAGTCACCAGGAGAAAAGATTGTGGAAATCATTTTCAGTGCACCATCCAAAGAAGCATATTTCAACTTCGAAAAGGTTTGTAAAAGAACCCATCTAGATATTGCTAGCGTAAATAGTGCTTGCCTGATTGATATAAATAAGGAGGGCATCATTACGTCGGTGCATTTATCGGCAGGTGGCGTTGCTCCTTTTCCTAAGTATTTATTTAATACCGTTGCTTTTTTAAAGGGTAAGTCATTAACGGAAGAGGTTATCAAAGAAGCAATCGATATCATCAACAAAGAAGTAGCCCCCATCAGTGATGCTCGTGGCACGGAAGCTTACAAGCGATTACTCTTAGAGAAACTTATTCAGGCACATATTGCATACACTTCCGCTCCCAAAGGGGCATCTGGTTATTCATTAAAAATAACCCCCGATTTGATCACCGGGCAAGAAAGATTCCCCTCAGGGGCGGAAGGGTATGCCAATATGGATGCCCCAATGCATGTTACTGGTAAATCTGTTTACACTGATGATATTCCGGTAATGGAAGGAACGTTATTTGTGAAGGTATTCGACTCGCCAATTGCACACGGCATCATTAAAACACTCGATTATAGTAAGGCCGAAGAAGTAGAAGGCATCGTTAAGATATTTAGTTATAAGGATATAACCGGAGAGAATCAGATTGGAGGAATCATTCCAGATGAACCACTTTTGGCAGACCATGAAGTGCATTACAGAGGGCAGCCTGTGCTACTGATTGTTGCCGAAAACGAAGATGCCGCAGAGGATGCCTTGCATTTAATAGAGATTGAGATAGAACCTTTGTCGGTTATAACTGACCCAAGGGAAGCTTTTGCGCAAGGGAAGTTGTTGAGTGGAACGAGGAAGTTTCAGAAGGGTAATGTGGAAGAGGCTTTTGCCAATTGTGCGTACGTTTTCGAAGGAAAAACAGAATCAGGCGGACAAGAACACTTATATCTGGAAACACAAGGGGCATATGCCTATCCAACAGAACATGGAAGCGTGAAGATATTTTCATCCACTCAAGGACCAACGGCTGTTCAACGTACTGTAGCTAGGGTTTTAGGCGTAGGAATGAACCAGGTTGAAGTTGATGTGGCAAGATTGGGTGGTGGCTTTGGTGGTAAGGAAGATCAAGCATCTACTTTTGGAGCAATGGCAGCGTTTGTGGCTTATGTACTGAAAAAGCCCGCTAAATGTATCCCACATAGAATGGAAGATATGCGCATTACAGGGAAAAGAAACCCCTACAGCAGCGATTATAAAATTGGATTGGACAAGGATTTTAGGATTATTGCTTATCAGGCTACTTTCTATCAAAATGGCGGTGCTGCGGCCGATTTATCGCCAGCCATTATGGAAAGAACTTTGTTTCATGCCACCAATACTTATGGTATAGAACATGTATTTGTAACAGCACATTCTTGTAAAACGAACCTTCCTCCCAATACTGCCTTCCGTGGTTTTGGGGGACCGCAAGGCATGTTTGTAATGGAGAGTGCCATTGACCATGCCGCTAAGAATTTAGGGGTTGAAACTACTATCATCCAACGGAAAAACCTGATGGACAATGGCTATGAGCTTAGTTATGGTCAAATAATCGACGGCTGCGAAGCGAGTAATTGTTGGGATGAGGTAACGGATAAATACAATTTTGAAAGCGTTAAAAAAGAGGTAGCATACTTTAATGAAGAGAATCAATTCTTAAAAAAAGGTATCTCTTTAATGCCAATTGCCTTCGGAATATCTTTCACCAACACCATGATGAATCAGGCAAGGGCTTTGGTACACGTATATAGTGATGGAAGTGTGGGCGTAAGTACGGGCGGTGTAGAAATGGGGCAAGGCCTTAATACGAAGATGATGCAAGTTGCTGCTGCTCGTTTGGGCATTAGCAAAAGCAGGATAAAACTAGAGACGACAAACACTACAAGGGTGGCAAATACATCGCCTACTGCCGCTAGTGCCACCGCCGATTTGAATGGTAAGGCCATAGAAAATGCTTGTGAGCAGATAATGGAAAGATTGGTGCAAACGGTGAAAGAGATAAAGGAGCTATCTGCTGAAGGATCCGTTAAGATAGTAGGGGAGAAGGTACTTATAAATGATGAAGTAAGTGACTTAGACTGGAAGTCGCTGATTCTTCAAGCATTTATGAAGCGTGTGAATCTGAGTGCAAAGGGACATTATGCAACGCCAGTCATTCACTTTGATAAGACAAAAGAAAAGGGGCATCCATTTGCTTATCACGTATATGGAACGGCATTGACCACGGTTACAGTGGATTGTTTACGTGGTACTTATGAGATTGACTCAGTAAATGTGGTACATGACTTTGGAACAAGCATTAATAGGGAGATAGATTTGGGGCAAGTTGAAGGGGGCATTGTGCAAGGAATTGGCTGGATGACGATGGAAGAAGTTATTTATAACAAAGAAGGAAGGTTGTTGAGTAATGCCCTTTCTACCTACAAGATTCCTGACATCTATTCTGTACCTAAGCAATTAACTGTTGACTTTCTGCACACCGATGGTAGTGAATTGGCCATCTTTAAATCGAAGGCTGTGGGCGAAC